>JAZLFL010000128.1:0-33056 GCA_045615825.1 Lachnospiraceae bacterium | reverse complement strand
ATTCTGTCTGCTACTTCCTTCTGAACCATAATGGTTATACTCTCAAGCGGAACGTGGCTTTCGAATAATCCCATAATAATTGGTGTAGTTATATAGTATGGAAGATTAGCTACTACCTTGATTGGCTTACCGCCATTCTCCTCTTCACATATCTTATTAATATCCACCTTCAGAATATCATCATTAATAACCGTTACATTATCATACGCTGACAGCGTATCCCCTAGGATTGGTATAAGTGCCTTATCAATCTCTACAGCAATGACCTTCCTTGCATTCTCTGCAAGATACTGTGTCATTGTACCGATTCCAGGCCCAATCTCTAACACGCAGTCATCCTTAGTAATATGAGATTCCTCAATTATTCTCTCCAACACTCCAGTGTCTATAAGGAAATTCTGTCCGAACTTCTTCTGGAAATTGAAATTGTACTTCTTTAATACAGCTATGGTATTAGCCGGTATTCCTAATGTTGCCATTTTTACCCCTATTTATTGAAAAACAACTTTCTTGCGTTCTTATAAGTCTGGTCAACTACCTTATAATATGGTACACCCTTAATCGCTGCAATTTTCTCAGCAACAAGTGGCAGATTAAGTGACGAATTGCGATCCCCTCTGTGAGGCGTTGGTGCCAGATATGGACTGTCCGTCTCAAGCAGGATACGATCAAGCGGGGTCTCCTGCACAGTCTCTACCAGTTTCTTCGCATTGGAAAAAGTGACCACGCCTCCGACACCGATATAATATCCCATTTTAAGAAGCTCTCTTGCTGTCTCTACAGAATAAGAATAGCAGTGAACTACACCTGGAAGTCCGCGGAAGGAATTACTCTTAAGTATCTTCATGGTATCTTCACAGGCATCGCGGGAATGAATGATAACCGGCTTACGTATATCACGTGCAAGCATCAGCTGACGCTCGAACCACTCCTGCTGCTGCATCTTATCAATGTTCTCATAATGATAATCAAGACCAATCTCACCAACAGCGACCATCTTAGGCTTGAGTGCCATTTCCCTCACATGCTGGAAGGTATTCTCGTTAAGATCCTCGACATCACTTGGATGTATACCGATTGCACCATAGATATAATCATACTTCGTAGCAAGTTCATATGTATCATCCACGCTACGCATGCTTGCGGCTACATTAATCGCAACTGCTATGCCATTATCCGGTAAGCTACTTATTAATTCATCTCTGTCTTCATCAAATGCATCATCATCGTAATGTGCATGCGATTCAAATATTTTAATATCCTTCATATATTGTGCTCCTGTAGTAGATAGTATACTACATTTTGTGTATATTTTTTGACTATTTTAAAATCAAAAAAATTGTGAAATTTTTTCACAAAAACGCTTGCATTTTTAAAACCACTACTATATAATAACACTTGCGTCAAGAAAACGACATAAATTAAGCGCGATTAGCTCAGTTGGTAGAGCACCTGACTCTTAATCAGGGTGTCCAGGGTTCGAGCCCCTGATCGCGCACTGAAGTATCGATTTTGTGGACATGAGCCATGGGGTTGGTACTTTTTTTTGTGCAAAAATATTACACATAAATGGGCGAAAAGCAGGGACCACGAATCCACTAAGATTTATGGTCCCTTCTCTATATCATCCATATATATCCGTCATATCAATAGCATCACCCGGCTTACGTACTCTCTCATAGTATTTCTTACCAGGTTCTATTACCTTAGCTACTCCATCAGTAACCTCAATAATTGATACGGCGCAGTTATCAAGCTTAATCTCCCAGAAGTTCCTAAGTGGTCTTCCCATAATAGGATTAAGTAAAGTCCTGTTGAAGCATCCATGTCCAACCATCAGAACATTCTCACACTTTCCTTCCAGTGGCATAATGCATTCCTTGAAGAATTCCATGCTCCTTAAATAGATATCACCAAAAGTCTCGCCACCTTTTGCAGGAATATAATTATCTGTATCAAACTCAAACTTCCAGATTGGGCTTACAGGCTCATCCGTATATCTTGGAATTATATCTCCTTCACAGGTTCCGAAGTTAATCTCCTTCATCCTGTCATCTGTATGAATCTCAAGCTTACGATCCCCTCTTAGAATCTCAGCTGTCTGAATCGCTCTTATTAATGGAGATGAATATATATAATCGAAGTCAATATCATCAAGAGCCTTCGCTGTAATCTCAGCCAACTCAATACCATAATTATTAAGAGGAATATCTGTCTGGCCCTGAAGCTTACGCATACTGTTCCATTCAGTCTCCCCGTGTCTTACAAGATACACCTTCATTTATTTAAGTACCTTCTTTAATATATTTATCGCCTTTTCACTATATGGGTGGAATCTGTGTGGCATATCCCACCAGCTTGGAACTTCATAGATTGATTTCTCATGCGTGAAGGTATCAAAGCCGGCCTTACCATGATATCGTCCCATTCCACTGGCACCGACTCCACCGAATGGAAGATTCTCATTAGCAATCTGCAGAACAACATCGTTCACACATCCACCGCCAAAGGATACATTTTCCTTAATATAATCTATGAAATCAGAATTCTCACTAAATATATAGCAGGCTAAAGGCTTTGGTCTGTTCTTAAGTGTAATGAACAGCTCGTCCTTATCATCATATTCAATGACAGGAAGAATTGGCCCAAAAATTTCACTTTTCATTGCGACACTGTCAAAAGTTGCATTAGGCAGAATCGTTGGCTCAATAATAAGCCTGCTGTCATCACCTCTTCCACCGATTACATCAGCTTCCTTACTTATCAGATTCTTAAGTCTCATGTAATGATGAAGCGAAATAATATGCGGATAGTCATTATTCTGTAATGGGTCACCAAGCATCTCCCTGATCTGCTTAGTTGCCTCTTCAATGAACTTCTCCTTAACAGAGGAATGTATATATACATAATCCGGTGCCACGCAGGTCTGACCAGCGTTAAGAAGCTTACCCCACATAATCTTATGTGCTGCCTTCTCGATATCTGCAGTCTCGTCAATAATGCACGGACTCTTACCACCAAGCTCAAGTGTCACCGGAGTCAGATTATCCGCAGCTGCCTTAAGAACTGTCTTACCAACTCTCTCACTTCCTGTGAAGAATATATAATCATACTTCTGCCTGATTATCTCGTCATACGGAAGCACTTCTTCTATTGCATATACATGATTACGTTCAAAAGTGGAGTTAATTATGTCAACCACTACATTGGTAGTCATTGGACTACTCTTGCTGCCTTTAAGGATTACACAATTACCTGCAGCAATGGCTGCAACAAGTGGTGCCATCGAAAGTAAGAATGGATAATTCCATGGTGACATGATAAGTACAACACCATAAGGTTCCTTAATTATCTCACTTTTACCTGGTAATAAATGCATTGGAGTAGACATACGTCTGCCTCTGCACCAGGATTCGAGATGCTTAATTGCATACTTAATAGAGCCAGTCACCTGACTGACCTCTGTCATATAGCTTTCCTGCTTAACCTTACCAAGATCCGCCTGCAGCGCATCGTATATTGCAGGTTCATAGGTGGTAATGGTATCAAGAAGCTTCTCAAGACTGTTACGTCTGAAGCTTATGTCCTTCGTAACATTCTTATTATAATAATCTCTTTGTGAATTAATGAGTGTTCTAAGATCCACTTTAACTCCTAATTACAGACCGGCCCCAGTCCAGGCATAATTAATCAGACTCTGTAGCCGCGTCCTGTATATTCAGTAGTCAGACTGTCCAGGATACTGTTCTTATCATAAGTCATGCCTGTGACAACTGTCTGCGTATGGCTCATAACAGAAGCAGATGTATCGCAGTCCTTAATGCTTTCATACGCTTCCTTAAGCGATGTCAGCTCTCTTATAACTGTATCAAGTGCTGATACATCACCTGTAAGGCCAGCCATTCTTAACTGCTTCTTCATATATAAATATATCTGCTTAAGGTTCTTAGCCAGTTCATATTCATAATGAAGATTAGCCTGCATCTCTTCAATACATCCAGTAGCTCTCTTAACTGCAATCTGAAACTCAGTGTTATTACTAACATTAGCCACACCAGTATCACTGGTGTGGCTTAAATTTACTACATCTTCAATATAACATATGGTCATCTCGTAGAGAATAATAATGAGTTCTGATTTATTAGCCTGGGAAATACGAAGAGTAAATTCGTTCTTCTTTTCCTTTGTCATAATACCCTCTTAATTACTGAAGTAACTGAAGCATCTGTGATGGACGCTCATTAGCCTGTGCCAAAATAGCTGTTGCAGCCTGAGAGATAATCTGAAGGTTAGAATAGTTAGTCATCTCTTCAGACATATCTGTATCCATAATTCTTGAATATGCACTTGTCATATTCTCCTCACTTGTTGAGAGGTTAGTCTCTGTATGCTCAAGTCTGTTCTGATAAGCACCAATCTTACTTCTCATGCTGGATATCTTGTCAATAGCATTGCTAACCTGCTCAATTGCTCTTTTAGCATGCTCCTCTGTATCCATCTTAAGAATCATATTCTTGTTAGGATCTGTATCCTGATTCTTGAATCCGAGTGTCTCCATTGAAAGCTTCTCGAATCTGATATCCATTGTCTGGCTCTCATTAGCTCCAATCTGGAAGGTCATGGCACCATAGCCTGTAAGATCAAGTTCAAGACCTGACTTACCTGTGACAGAGAAGGTCTCACCCTTAGCCTTGCCAATCTCCATTCCCTTTCCGCCTAATCCAGCAATATCAAGTACTATCTCATCACCATTATCACCTGTTAATGTAAGATGATAGTTATCACCCTTAACATTAAAGGTCTCACTCTTACCATCCGGTCTTGTAGCCACGATAGTATTAGCTGATGAACCGCCTACGCTATTAAGAACTGTTGCACCATTATCATCAATCTTGAATTCAAGATCCCCAATATTTAATGTATACTTACCAATATCAACCGCATCCGAATAAGTATCCACCTTAATCTTCACATCATTAGTATATCCCTTTAAGTCAAACGCACCAGTGAATATCTTCTGGCTGTTATACTCTGTCGAGTTACCAATTCTGTCAATCTCGTTAGCCAACTGCTCTACTTCCTGCTGAATATAAGCTCTGTCATCATCTGTAATAGTACCTGTTGATGACTTAATTGCTAATTCGTTCATTCTCTGCAGAATATCCTGTACTTCTGCTAATGCTCCATCCGCAATCTCTGCTACGGATACGCCATCCTTGGCATCCTGCTCTGCAGCCTTCAATCCCTTGATCTGAGCATTCATTCTTCTTGAGATAGCTAATCCGGCAGCGTCATCCTTAGCGCTGTTAATCTTATATCCGGAAGATAATCTCTCAAGAGATGTTGTCAATTTATTATCGTTAATCTTAAGAGAGTTGTTAGCGATAATAGCTGACACATTATAATTAATCTTCATGCTCATAAGGTTTTCCTCCTGGGTTAATTTACCTTGTTTACTGATTGTATGAAGCTCTTTGCCACCGCATATAATCTGCCTGTTGTGACTGCTTCATTATTATTATCGGCATTTTTTCCAATAATTTTACCACTTGCTTTAGGATTACCGGTTATAAATCTGATTTCAGGTTCCTCAAAGCCCTGTGTCCTTAGTAAGCCTCTGAATATCTCAGCTGCACCATTTAAAGCACTTACACTTTCTCTGTTTTCTCCGATAAAAATGGCCTCGACTGAGTTACCATTTACTCGAATCTGTGCACCAACGCTGTCTGAGTCTCCAATTTCCATAGTCGCTGTAACAATTCCTGTCTCTTCACCATGCTGTAGCTTAAGATTAATATCTGTAAGCTTGCCCTCAACCATTACTGGTACATGGTAATTCTCTTCATTGGAATAGTTAACTGCAAGTGATAACTGCTTATACATAAGACCAATTGATGCAAGATCAATTGATGTATCTGCTCCAATATCTGCCATATCTGAAAGAGTCTCAGTCATTGTATCAATCAATGACTTATATCCTTCCTTAGCAGATGCCACACCTGTTAAGCTCTCTGGGAATTCATCAATCGCCTTAGTTAACTTATCCTCTGCATGAAGTTCAGTTGTTCTGTTATCAACTCTTCTGCTGTATGCACGCAGGTGTCTGAATAATCTGTTAGGCTCCATTTCAAACTGAATAGCTGCCTGAATATTCTCTGGACTAACCTTAACATTGTTATTAAGAAGTTCTTCTACTATTTCCTCAGATGCTTCTGCAGATTCTCTTATCTCAGCCATCTGTCTTGCAGCATATTTATCATCCAGTTCCTTACTTACTTCTTCAGATACTTTATTAACAAATGCTGCCTCAATCTGGTCAGTTATGGAGCTTCCTCTGCTTATTGTCTCTTCGAGTAATCCGAAGTCGTCGTCAATTTTAAGATTAAAGCTCTTCCTGGCACTTCTCATAGCAGTTAGGAGATTACCAAATGTAATATCTGCTCCACTATCAAGAAGTCTTCCGATTGATGCATGATCCGTCTTCTCAAGACGGTTAATCATTCTGTATATTCCAATGAAGGACTGCTTCTCCTCATCAGTTATTCCCTTGCTCTGCTCAAGCTTATATAAGAACTTGCTGTATTTCTGATTATCACGCTTAGGATCCATATCCATTTCATTAACATGATCAACTAATTCATCAATGTTAAGGCCAAGTGGATTAATACCCTCACGAATTAACTGTAAGGTCTTAGCTGGTGTAAGTCCGCGAATAGCATTCTGAAGCTTACTGTCCACATCAGCAACCTTCTTAATCTCCTCTGCATTAATGATCATGCTGTTATATCCAAGGATTCTTACAGCCCTCTCATTCTCTGCAGTAACTGGAAGTCTTAAATCTCTTAGGATATCATCTACATTCCTGAATGCCTTGGTAATGGAATCACCGAGGTCCTTTCTAACCTCTGTTCCCATCTCCTCATATCTAAGCGATGCATTCTGGTACTGGTTCTTAAGATCTACTCCTGATTCATGAACCTTAGCTAATGTAATATCACCCTCTGTAGCAACCACTCTTCCAAGTGTCGCTGCAGGAAGAGTTGGAATCTCTTCTACTACCTTAACGGTCTGATTATATAACTTAACCTTGCTGTCAGCTTCTTCTACAGAATCCGACTCACCTAAGAATGCATTCCTTAGATTCTCTTCTTCCTTCTTAAGTGCTTCGAGCACTTCCTCAACAGGCTTGGTATCAATAGAGATGCCTTTCTTAAGTAATCTTATATTGGCATCAATCGACATTGTGAGTCTTGCTTCTTCTCTGTCAATGCTTGCATTAATTAGTGCTTCTCTCTGCTCGAAGGCTTTTCTGTAGAGATTCTTATTATTACCGTTATTGGATAAGTTACCGTCCTTAGGCTCCTTACCTTCTGTGATTGCTTCTATTCCAGCTTCAATAACCAGTTCTGGTGCCACAGGGAACTCAATAGATTCCACATCCTCAAGGGCAGTCATTTTTGCCTCAGTTACGGGAATACCCTTCTCCATAAGCCACTTGGCATCTTCGAGTCGCTTATCCATATCTGTATCTGGAAGATCCATGGATTCAACGGCCTTTTCTACCTGAGGCTTAATAGCCTCCCAGTCCACATTATCAGCCTTGCGGGCATAGTAGCCGCTCATCTCCTCAGCATAGTAGCCCCTGGCCTGATGCGAACCGTCATCCATCGCGCTGAAACGGGCAGTGTAGATATTGCCAATTGTTGGCTCAAGCTCGTTCTCAACCATATACTTAACGCTTCCCTCTGGAAGAGTTACGATATCTGCCATCATCTGAATGGCTTCACTTAATTTCTTGATATTATCAGGCGTTGCAGGAATGTCCGCCTTCTCCATAGCTTCCTTAATTGTATCAAGGTCCATACTCCTGCCTGTGACTTCCTTAAGAACATCGTCACTCAGATCATCATTGTAGCCTTCAATGACCTGACCGGCCTCTGCTATTGCTGCCTTGATATGATCAAGGATTGTAACTGTATCCTCATAGCTCATCTCGGATGGATCGAATCCACCTTCCATGGCCTTCTTATAATCCTCCTCGGACATTGTATTAGATGCAACTATCATCATATTTCTGGTAGTTGTGACATCTATTGCTCCTGCCTCCATCATCAGTTCATCACCTGTCTTGCCATGCTTCGCGTAGGCATTGGTATCCAATATGGAACCCTTAATGTCTATCTTTGCTGCATTTGCCTTCGCAGCGGCACTTGCTTTAACTGGTGAATTAACTGGGGTATATTCCTTGATTGCTTTGTTATTTAACTCAAGACCTATCTTCATTAGAAATCCTCATCGATAAAAAAAGAGTGAACGGGAAATCCGCTCACTCTATATTTCGGTATTTTGAGATGCTTTCTTTAATTAGATTTCGAAAACAACTGCTGTAAATGGCGCAAGATCGAATGTAAGCATGTATTCTCTGTTATCACAAGGACTCTTAACAGGTGTAACAGTCTTAGCTACCGGATTACCGTTGCCGCCATACATCTTGTCATCACTGTTAAGTACAAGCTTAGCCTTCTTGGATGTTGGAACACCAACTGTATAGCCTTCTCTCTTAATAGGAGTCATGTTGAATACGAATAACAGTTTGTTCTTGCCATCCTCTGACTTACGGATGAAGCTGTATGTGCTTCTGTCAGCATCGTCTGCATTAATCCACTCGAATCCATTCCAGTTATTATCGTTCTCATACATGCAGACATTCTTACGATAGAGATTAAGCAAATCTCTAACATAATTCTTCATTCCCATATTAAGATCTTCTGCAAGTAAGAACCAGTCAAGCTCTCTTGCCTCGCTCCACTCTCTCTCCTGGCCGAATTCCTGACCCATGAACAGAAGCTTCTTGCCACAGTGGCCGAACATGAATGTATAGCCAACTCTTAAGTTAGCATACTTATCAATCTTGTATCCTGGCATCTTCTCAACCATTGAACACTTAAGATGAACAACCTCATCATGTGATAATGGAAGAACATAATTCTCTGAGCTGTTATAACTCATTGCGAATGTAAGACCATAATGATTATTCTTACGGAAAAGTGGATCCAACTTCATGTATTCGCAGAAGTCATGCATCCATCCCATATTCCACTTGAAGTTAAATCCAAGACCGTCTTCCTCAACCTTGGCTGTGATCTTAGGCCATGCAGTAGACTCCTCAGCAATAGTCATTACACCAGGGCATGTCTTACTAATAATACTGTTAAGGTGCTTGAAGAACTCTATCGCTTCAAGATTCTCTCTTCCGCCATACTGGTTAGGAAGCCACTGACCTTCCTCCCTGCCATAGTCAAGATATAACATCGATGCAACGGCATCTACTCTTAATCCATCAATGTGGAATTCCTTAATCCAGAATAATGCGTTGGCAATTAAGAAGTTCGATACCTCTGTCTTACCATAGTTGAAGATCTTAGTACCCCAGTCTGGATGCTCGCCTCTTCTCTTATCTGGATGCTCGAATAAGCATGTTCCATCGAACTCAGCAAGACCATGTGCATCCTTAGGGAAGTGAGCTGGTACCCAGTCAAGAATGATACCAATACCATTCTTATGTAAGAGGTTAACCATATATGCGAAATCCTCAGGTGTTCCATATCTAGATGTTGGAGCGTAGTAACCTGTTACCTGATATCCCCATGAACCATCAAATGGATGCTCCGCGATACCAAGAAGCTCTATATGTGTATACTTAAGCTCCTTAAGATACTCAACGATTCTGTCCGCGAACTCGCGATAATTATAGAAGCCATCCTCTGTTCCATCCGGGTGCTTCATCCATGAACCAATATGACACTCATAGACTGCCATCGGCTCCTTATTCATATCCTTGGTCTCACGCTTCTTCATCCATGTAGCGTCAGACCACTTAATAGCACTTAAATCTGTAATTCTTGATGCTGTTCCTGGACGAAGCTCTGCATAGTTAGCAAATGGATCTGCCTTATATAACTTCTTACCATCTGGAGTTACAATTAAGAACTTATATAACTCACCAGACTTAATTCCCTCATAGAACTTAGCATATACACCACCTGAACCCAATCTATCAAGTGGATGAGATGTCTCATTCCAGTCATTGAATGTTCCAATAACATAAACTGATGCTGCATTAGGTGCCCATACTCCGAAGAATATACCCTCTTTCCCATTCTCCATTGGTGGATGAGCTCCTAATTTCTTATAAATCTCATAATGTGTTCCCTGTGCGAACACATACTGATCAGCTTCTGATATAAATACCTGATCTAATTTCTTCTTAGCTACTGCCACAGCCCCAACCTCCTAATTTAGTTAGCAAAATCTCTTTCTTTAAGGATGATCATATCATCATCATCATATCTCTTACCGAACAGTATCTCTGTAATATGCTTAGGACTGAACTTGGTAGCATTGTCGATAGCCTCATCAACAATCTCTCTTACATCGGCAACTGTTACTATATGATCACTTGTCTGCATCTCATCAATTCTTGTATGAAGTGCAAGAATACCCATCTCATCGATAGAGAACTCCATATGCTCAGCATACTTGCGTCCGTATGCAACAAGCGCATCATCACTTAACTCCTCAATCTCAATATGAACATTGAAGATCTGCTTCAAACCTTCAATCTGAGAGAACATCTTGTTCATCTCTTTCTTAGTATCCTGCATTACTACAAGGACTCCAAGATTATCCTGGTTAAGAATCTTAACAAGAGTTTTAGCTGTCTCGTCATTCATCTCACCGGCCTTCTCAATAATAAGACCACCATTCGCAAGTCTGTTAATTGTTGCATTAACATCCTTACCATTTAAGGACCCACCGGTTACCTTACCAATCTTGCCTGAGAAGTTACCATCTGTAATCTTGGCATATTTAACAACGCTCTGCGCAAGCTCAACTGGTTCATCACCTGTGTCACCTGTAACGAATACATTACCTGTATATGATGCAAGGCTGATACTGTCTAATGCCTTACTTAAATTCTGCTTAGCCTTCTTAGTCTGTACAAACTGTGCGAAAAGTGACAGCTCTTCGTCTGTTAACGCTCTGCCTTCTTCGTCGGTATCTTCTTCAGAATCAGCTTCTTTAGCTGGAGCCTCTTCTTCCTCTTCTTCCTCTGGCTCCTCAGACTCGTCTGTCTCGTCAGTCTCGTCTGTAGCTTCTGGCTCTTCGGCCTCAGCCTCTTCTTCTGTAGCTTCTGGCTCTTCGGCCTCAACCTCTTCTTCTGTAGCTTCTGACTCCTCGGCTTCTTTTGGCTCTTCGACTTCTTCTGTCTCCCCGGCGTTAGCTACTTCATCAGGAATTACTAATGCTGGCTCTTCGGCAGATTCCTCAACCACCTCTTCTGTAGCTTCTGTAACTTCAGGCTCTGCCTCCGCTACTTCTTCTGTAGCCTCTGTGACTTCTGGCTCTGCTGCTTCTTCTGTAGCTTCTGTAACTTCAGGCTCTGCCTCCACTACTTCTTCAGCAGGCTCCTCAGCTTCAGTTTCTTCTGTAACTTCTGCTTCAGGCTCTTCAATAATCTCTTCAGGCTCCTCGGCGATCTCTTCTACTTCATCAGCTTCTGGAATTATCTCCTGTAAGTCTGCTGCTACTACCTCTGGAACTGGTACGACTACTGGCTCCTCTGGAATTACTACTTCAGGCTCTTCAACCTCGGCAATCTCCTCTACCTCTGGGAGCTCTTCTTCTGCAGTTTTATTCTCCCAGCTCTTAAGGTAATCATCTATATTAATCTGTCCTGTTATCTGCTTCTCAACAGATTCTGACTCTGGAACTACTAATGACAGCTGGCCATCAAGCTCCTGAGATAACATTCTCTGCATTGATCTAGGTGGTGTAACATGAGAAAGGCTCTCAGCTCTGTATATTGGCTGATTAACAGGAATCATTGACTGACCCTTCATCGCATTCTCAAGTGCTTCCTGAACCTTACGATCAATAATTGCCATTAAGTCTTCCTGTGAAGCATTACTAATATCAATAACTGGCACTTCTGCTTCAGCTGCCTGATTAGCAGCGTTCATATATATGCTGTCACCCTTGTTATATACAAGTGTATCAGGTTTTACTGGTCCATCAGGGAATGCCACCTGGCTTCTGACATCAACAGGCTCTTCCTCTGTTACTACCGGTTCAGAAGTTCCATATATATTACCTGTAAGACTTGGGATATCTCCTGTCTCATCAATCTCAATCTCACCTGTATCACTATTGAAGAACAGCTCTGTCATCTCAGATGTATCCTGCATCATAGGAGCAAGCAGCTGCTCTGCTACTATATTACGGGAGATCTTAACATCCTCATCAGAATGAGGATCAGACAGAAGAATTGTACTATCAGGAACTGACTCAACGCTCACTTCAGGCTCCGTTACTGGCATAACTGGCTGCTCTTCATCGCCAAGAGTTCCCTTAATGCTCTCTTCAAGTGCTCTCTGAATATTAATTGTGCTGTACTGACCAACGTCAACAGTCTTAACTAATACATCCTCCTGGTCAGGAACCACTGGAGCCTCCATCTGATTAACAGTTGTCTGGCTCACATACGCAATTCTCTCCTGAGGATCAAGCATATTCTGATAGAGAACTTCCTGTGACTGAGTTAACTGCTGATGAAGCATCTTAAGCTCCATAGCCTTCTTAACATACTTACCCTCTCTGAACCAGAGAATAAGATCATCACACTCTTCCACGCATCTCGTTGTAAGACCAATTCTATGATAGAGGTATGCTAACTCGTAGCACCACTTCTCAATTCTCTCTCTCTTCTTAAGCTCTTCGAGTACCTCGATTCTCTCATCTAAAGTTACCTCCTGAGCTTCATATATCTTATATAGAAGAATGAACTTATTGTTATCAGTTGGAGCCATCTGCACGAACTGCTTATAGTACTCCATTGCACCAACAACATCATCCATTCGAATACACAATTCGCATAATGAAGATACGATGTTCTTACCTGTTGGGCATCTGTTCAAAGCCTGTTCTAACAGAATCTTAGCTTCCTTGTAGCGCTTATTAATCTTATACAGATCACTGATCTTGCATAAAGTCTTAACGCTTCTGACCTTTGTCCAGTCAATACCATCAGCTATAGCAACTGCTTTCTGGAATTCTCTTCTGGCAATAAGCGCATTAATCTCTTCGTTGCGCAGATTGTACTCGTATTTATCCACGATATCCACCTCTCTAAACTCTTATATTGGAAAATGGCGCACACTTACCCAATATTAAGTAAAGTCTATCATAGGCGTATCTAAAATACAAGTTCAAGGGTATTTAAAATACTGTAAATACTATATATTGTGGAATTATTACTTGAAGCCTCGCCAGTCAAGGTTCCTTGTATTAGGTGTATTATAGGATTTGTGAGATGGTCTCCTTTTCCTTCTGCTACCTACTCCCCTTCTACCAGGTATAAGACTCTTAATTGCGAACACAACAATTAGAAGAGCAGCCAGAACGGCAACTCCAATGATTATATTTTTAACATTAATGAACATAATGTCTTCTGGAACGACTTCTTTTACTGTTTCAACCTCTAATGGACCAAAATCAAAATTCTTGATTGGTGCCTTGGCAGGCTCTATGTCAGCACATCCTACATATTTCCCATTATAGTAATAGTTAATCTTGGCAATATCACCCTTATCGCGGTTTACATAATCCAACTCGGAGGTGGTATCAGTAAACTCAGCATCCATAGGAAGTACTATATAGTCCGATGAATTCATCTGAAGAATTGGCTTACTGCTTCCGAATACATCCGAACTTGTTGAGAAGAATGTAAGACTCTGAATTACATATGTATTATCATTCTCAGAGGCTGACACCTTCTTGAAATTATTAAATCCATAATCAAAAAGCTCCACTGTATCTGTGAACTGGTAAGGACTCTCCTCCTTAAGCACAACAGCGATTAACTTAATGCCATTTTTCTCAGCACAACTAACCAGAGTCTGTCTGGCAAACTCTGTATAACCTGTCTTCGTTCCAAGTAATCCATCATAAGCATACTCCTTGCCCTGATGAAGCTTACTCTTGGCATATACAATCATATCATCTCTTGGCTGTGTGGCTGTCTGAGGCACCTGATACTTAACAGTTGAAGCCATCTTGGACAACAGCTCATAAGAATAAAATGCCTCTGCAATCTTCGCAAGATCCGCGGCAGAAGTATAATGATTCTCATCATGAATACCATTAGGAGTTACGAAATGTGAGTCAGTGCAGCCGAGCTCTTTTGCCTTTTCATTCATCTTATCCGCAAAACCTGTAAGATTACCCTCACCACAGATATGCTCCGCAATCGCATATGCAACCTCATTGGCAGATCCTACCAACAATCCGTAGAGTGACTGCTCCATTGTAATCTGATTGCCTGGGGCAATTCCAAGATTGGCATCCGTTCTCCAGTTAATACTGTCTATTGCAGCCTGAGAATATGTAACCATCTCATCCATGTCACATTCTTCCATGGCAATTAGAGCTGTAAGCATCTTGGTAACCGACGCCGGATACAGCTTCTCATGAATGTTTTTCTCATAGAGTACAACACCCGTTGTTGCCTCAACAAGCATAGCCGACTCACAACCAAGCTTAGGACCTGCTGGCCAGTTAACGTAGTCATCTGACTGAATTGGAAGCTCTTTTCTCGCTTCTGCTTCTGACAGATACTCTGCTTCTGACTTCTCCGCATGGACACTTAGCACGCTGCTGCCTGCTATGGTAAAAATTAGGGCACTGGACAATATTAAGTTAGTTACTTTAACGAATAACTTCTTAATGGTCATAATAATTTTACAAAAAGGGCGGTATGTTATTACCGCCCCGATTTCTATAAATTCTCTAAAAATGTAATAAGCTCTTCAAATGTTCCCTTAGGTCCATTCCATGGATGCTCACTACTTGGAATCATTGTATCTGTTACAAGATATGCGTCCATTCCTGTCTGTGTACATGCATACATATCTTCCTCTTCATCATTACCAATCATGAGACATTCCGAAGGCTTAACACCTAGTGTCTCACAGGTATGAAGGAAATACTTAGGATTAGGCTTACAATAGATGTCAGTCTCATAACTTGTTACCAGATCAAAATTCTCCGACTTAAGTCCTACCCATTCCATTCTGGTAATCTGACCTGCCATCGGGAAAAGCGGATTGGTTGCAAGCGCAACTATAGGTGCTTTATCATGGGCAAGCTCAACTGCCTTCACAGCAAGAGGATTATCCTTAGTGAATATCTTGGCCTCTTTGAATTCATTAGCATAGAATGCATCGCAGTCTCTTCTAATCTCATCCATCGGACCATCAAACTTGGTTGCAAAATGCTCCCAGAAAACATCACTGTTAAGTCTGCTTCCGTCATTAAGAACCATTTTTTTGGTACATTCCCAGATGGCCGGTACCAGCTTTTCAATGCTTATACCGTATCCGGACAAGCTCTTCCATAAAAATTTAAAATATCCTGTTGTGAACTCATTCATATCCATTGGAAGAAGAGTTCCATCCATATCAAAAAGTATAGCTTTATATTTACTCATTATTTAATACTTGCAAGTGTCTCGCTTGTGTGATCAATTGTATTAATCTGAGCGTTAAGGCTGTCAACGTTCTCATTGATGTAATCACAAGACTGAACACATTCCTTTGTAAGTTCGTTAATAGTTTCTGTCGATGCTGCAAGTTCCTCTGTGATTGCGCCAAGATCACTAATGTTATCATTAACGATCTCGATATTACCTCTGAAGCCTCTAACCTCACTCTCAATCTCGCTTGAGTTGGCTTCGATCTTAATGAACTGATTCTCAACAACGAGGATATCCTTCTCCTCATTCTTGATTGAGTCAGTAATATCTACAAGGTTGTTAGAAATAGTTGAGAGATTGTCCTTAAGTGTAGCAACAATGCTTGCAATCTTCTCTGTATTCTCAGCTGTTGATGAAGCAAGATCCTTAACCTCATTAGCAACTACTGCGAAGCCCTTACCCATCTCACCAGCTCTAGCTGCCTCCATTGAAGCATTAAGTGATAAGAGGTTAGTCTGGTTAGAAATACTCTTGATGATATCAATAATCTCTACGATTGAATCAAAGTTAGCAGAGAATTCCTGGAATGTCTTCTCGAAGGAATCCATCTTCTCAACATTCTTAACAGATGCCTTCTTAAGAGACTTAATATTCTCTCTACCTGTTGCAACCGACTCAGAAGACTCAATTGCCTTATTGCAGATATCATCAACTGAATTAGTAATATCATTAGAACTGTTGATAACATTCTGAAGGTTATCAGCAATTGATGTAATTGTCTCATTAATCTCTGAGATAGAATCACCAATATTAGTAAGTGAACCTGTGAACTCATTAACCTTTCCAGTAATAGCTGCTGAGTTCTCTCTGGTTGCAGATGTTGTAGCATTAAGCTCCTCAATACCTGTGCTAACCTGATTAAGAATTCCCTTAGTCTCTTCAAGCTGCTCATCCACTGAACCAAGCATCATTGTAGAATTCTTTCTTGATACCTGAGTACAAAGGATAATTGCTACATTAGTAAGTAAGATAACTGCAATCTTAATCTTATTCTCAGCTGCTGAAGCTGGAGTAACAATTACTGATACCACAGCTATTACAAATGTAATAACACCAAATACTACCGAAAGCTTATTATCATCAAGAACAATCAGGCACATTAATATTGGGAAAATATAAGACACTACAACTGCATACGGTGAAGTAAACAGCGCATATCCAAATAATATTGTATATCCTGACATTGCCACTATTGCAGATAATAATGACTGCTTATTTCTTCTATAGAATATCCATGAGAAAATAAGTGGAATTACTGCAACTCCAACAAATGTTGCGTAGTAGCCGATAGTTCTTTCGCCAGATAATACTTCTGTTAAATATGCAATTACAAGTACTGCAATAACAGCTGTATACCAGCGAATAATTAATGTGTTAACATTTTCCTTTTTGATTTTAGCAAGTGCTAAACTCTTATCATTGTTTTCCATTT
Organism: Lachnospiraceae bacterium; assembly: GCA_045615825.1. Lineage (GTDB taxonomy): Bacteria > Bacillota > Clostridia > Lachnospirales > Lachnospiraceae > Colinaster. The sequence continues at coordinate 16,032 of JAZLFL010000128.1, read as the reverse complement.
TTCCCTCCATTAAAAATTATCTGCCTTTTTTGCCTTTTTAGCTTCATCAATCTGAGCTTTTCGCTCAATTATCTTCTTGTATTCATCTTTAGTAATGTATCGGTCTGTCTTAACAGCATACACACCACCTTCAGTCTTACGAATTCTTATTTTGCTCTTCATAAGACCATGTCTGAAACAGCTGCTCACAGCATAATAGTGCTTGCCATTAGGTGAAAACCATCCCAGCTTCTTCTTAATATTACGTCTGCACTTATAACATCTTGTGCAGTTAACATCCTTACATGCGAGAAGCTCCGATTTATTATGAAATCTTCTTGAGATGTATTTATCATAGGAACTGAATGTTATGTAAACCTCCTGCTCCTTGGTCTCAGGAACCGTAAATGTATCAAATGAATACTTCTCAAGTACATCTGGATCTTCAATATTATCGAATACTTTAGCTGTGTAGTAAGCGTCTGAAAATGCTCTGTGGAAAGGAATATCCTTCTTGATATTCATCATATCAATTGCATATTCCAAAGCACGCCTGCTCTTACCATCTTCATAAGCAAGACTGAAAAGCTTCTGAATATCATAGAATTTAAGAGGTCTGTCAGATAGAGGTGGCATATCGTAAAATGCCATATTTCTCTGAAGCTCAAGAAGATCCAGGGCTCCCCAGGTACAGAAGATACAGTCATCGCCACACCACTCAAGGAATCTCTCCATTACCTCTTTGAAGGGCTTACCCTTCTCAAGCTCTTCCATCTGAAGATGAACGAGGCGGCTTGTTATGAAATGCATCTCATGATAAATCTGAGGCTTAATGAGCTCTGAGAACTCACCAACCATATCTCTGTTATCATTGAGCTTGACGGCACCTATCTCTACGATCTCAAAAGGAAGCTTCTCCACTCTCTCACTAGAAGAGGAAGGACACTGGTTCCATTCCAGATCAAATATAATGTAATTCATAAGTAACCCTCAAAAAAACGTTCCCTGGGGGAATCGAACCCTCAACTGAGACTTAGGAGGTCCCTGTTATATCCATTTAACTAAGAGAACTGATGACTTTGCTTTGCAAAGTCATTCTGACTCAAGTCATCAAAGATGACGTTGAGTCTCTTTTTATAAATTCAAGTCATCGGAGATGACGTTGAGTCCATGTCTACACTGGGTAGTTAATATAACCCTGTAGCCATATAATACCCTTGAATCTTCGGCCAACCTCTGGTTCTCCGAATAGATCAAGCTTATTAATACACATATCCATTATAATCTCATTACAGTTAATCTGCATCTTATAAATTTCTTCCCCTGTCATCTCATTAACGACAAGTTCAGTATTTAGAATCTCTCCGAGCACAGAATACTGATCACATTCAACACCATACGGCATGAAATATGTATCAACTAATGTGAATATATCATCCCTGCGTATCTTACGTGATATGGCTGTGTATGTATCCATATCATCAAGTGTAAGACTTTCCATTGCCTGCTCATCACCACGTCTTGCGGCTTCAACCAGCTTGATTCGGTCATGACCTGCCTTCTTAACAAGATCTATGTCGCTCTCAGTTTTCGCAAGAGGCATCATAATCATTCCCTGAATGGAAAGTGCGGATAATGTAACGGATGTACCCCTGATTGGTAACAGTCCCGCATTCATTACCCGGATATACTGGATAATATTCTGCAGATAGAAGATTAGTGATACTCCAAGCCTTGCCTCATCACACACACCGGCATAAGACTCCTTCTCGGCGTGTCTCTCAATGGAAATATCCTCATATGATGATACCATATTTCCACGAATATATGGGTAAGAATACTCGAAGTAAAAATGATTATCCTCACTAAACTGTCCGACTACAGCTACTCCGATACCCGGAGCGAACTCCTGTCGGTATACGGATAACATGTAATCATCATCTATCGATGTATATGCTCTGTCTGAGCCTTCAAGTGCTATTTTCTGTACGAGTATTTCGTAGTCGTCTCTCTTTTTCAAAGAGGAAAAACCTACTGCGCGCAGATATTTATGCATAAGTAAATCTCCAAATCGTTTTACTTAACACGAATCTCTGTCATTCCACCCATGTATGGCTGAAGGGCTGCTGGAATCTTAACAGATCCGTCTGCCTGAAGGTTATTCTCAAGGAATGCAATAAGCATTCTAGGTGGAGCAACAACTGTATTGTTAAGTGTATGAGCAAGATACTTGCCATCCTTACCATTAATTCTGATCTTAAGTCTTCTTGCCTGAGCAGCGCCAAGGTTAGAACAGCTACCAACCTAGAAGTACTTCTTCTGTCTTGGGCTCCATGCCTCAACATCACAGGACTTAACCTTAAGGTCGGCAAGATCACCTGAACAGCACTCAAGCGTACGAACTGGAATATCTAAAGATCTGAAGAGATCTACTGTATTCTGCCATAACTTGTCATACCAAACCATTGAATCTTCTGGCTTACAGATAACAACCATCTCCTGCTTCTCGAACTGGTGGATACGGTATACACCTCTCTCTTCAAGTCCGTGTGCACCCTTCTCCTTACGGAAACATGGTGAGTAAGATGTAAGTGTCTGTGGAAGCTGATCCTCTGTAAGAATCTGATCAATGAACTTACCGATCATTGAATGCTCACTTGTACCGATGAGGTAGAGGTCCTCTCCCTCAATCTTATACATCATGGCTTCCATCTCTGCGAAGCTCATAACGCCTGTAACTACGTTAGATCTGATCATGAAAGGTGGTACACAGTATGTGAAGCCTCTGTCAATCATAAAATCTCTTGCATATGAAATAACTGCTGAATGAAGTCTTGCGATATCGCCCATTAAGTAATAGAAACCATTACCAGCAACTCTTCTTGCTGCATCAAGGTCGATACCATTGAACTTCTCCATAATGTCTGTATGATATGGAATCTCAAAATCTGGAACCACTGGCTCGCCGTACTTCTGAATCTCAACATTGCAGCTGTCATCTGGACCGATTGGTACTGAAGGATCAATAATCTGAGGAATTACCATCATAATCTTAGTAATCTTCTCCTGAAGCTCTCCCTCTAATACTTCAAGCTCTGCTAATCTCTTGGCATTAATAGCAACCTCTGCCTTCTTAGCCTCAGCCTCTTCCTTCTTGCCCTGAGCCATAAGTCCACCAATTTCCTTGGCAATCTTATTCTTAGAAGCTCTAAGTGCATCTGCCTCCTGCTGAGTCTCTCTTGCCTTCTTATCAAGCTCGATTACCTCATCAACCATAGGAAGCTTGCTGTCCTGGAACTTCTTCTTAATGTTCTCTCTTACTATGTCTGGGTTCTCTCTCAAAAATCTGATGTCTAACATTTTTCATATCTCCTTTTATTTAGCGTTAACGGCTTTCTCTAAAGCCATCTTCTCTTCATTACCAAGCTCTAGCTGACATTCCCCATTAACGATTTCTTTAGTATATGTGTAGCAGCCTTCTGTGCTATGTACTGAATTTAAGATAAATCCATCATTATCTTCATCAAGCATTGCCATTGAGAAACTAAGCAGTCCGCCCATCTGCTGATAAGCATCATATTTAACAATTCCAATTCTCTGGAATGCTTTTGTTAATTTCTTGTACAGCTTGCGTATATCTTTTCTATTTTCCTTTACTTTTTCAACTACTGCCTTGTTAATTTCGAAGAGATCCTGAATTTCCTCCTCAAGACTTGCTGCATTCTTACCAAGCATGAACTTGTCATATCTCTTCTTTAATTTAAGATGCATTATAAGAACTACTACAAATCCGGCAATCGCTAAAACTAAAAGTACAAGCATTATAATAATCAGTACTTCTAATTTCATTCCAAATATAGTAACACTTTCCATTGTTTACCTCTTATCCTTTAAGTAATTCTGTAATTCTCTCTAAATCATCATGATTGTAGAACTCGATTTCCATCTTGCCAGCTCCGGAATCATTCTTACCTGTAATGGATACCTTTGTTCCGAGAGCTGCCTTTAACTCTTCTTCAATACCAGCATAGATTGTCTTAAGAGAATCATTAGCTTCCTTGTTAACCTTTACAGGCTTGTTCATGTTCTTGATATATTTCTCAATATCACGAACATTCATCTTCTCGTTGAATGCCTTCAGTGCTACTCGATACTGCTCATTAGGATCATCTATTGCAAGAATTGCTCTGGCATGACCTGTACTTAATTCACCTTCGATAACCATCTGCTGTACATTATCTGAAAGCTTAAGTAATCTCATAGAGTTGGCAACTGCCGCCCTGCTCTTGGATACTCTCTCTGCAACCTCTTCCTGCTTAAGATTGAATTCTGTATGAAGCCTCTTATATGCAAGCGCTTCTTCAATAGGATTAAGGTCTTCTCTCTGAATATTCTCAATAAGAGAAATCTCAACTATTTCCTGCTCTGTGAACTTACGAATAATTACAGGAACCTGCTTAAGACCGGCAATTTTACTTGCTCTCCATCTTCTCTCACCTGCAACTATCTCGTAATATGTATCCCTGTCCTGAACAAGAATTGGCTGAATTAATCCAAACTGCTTAATGGAAGCTGCTAATTCTTCAAGTGCTTCCTGCTTAAATTCTTTTCTTGGCTGTTCCCTGTTAGGTTCAACCTTATTAATGTCTACATATGTATCAGGCTTTTCTGCCTTAGACTGTTCCTGCTTAATCGACTTGGTGTCTACGGTATTAGGAATAAGCGAATCAAGTCCTTTTCCTAAGCCTCTTTTTGGTGCCATATGTACCCCTTTCTTCCTATATATAATAGAGAGTCTGTATATATATGTTTCACGTGAAACATTATGTTAACTATTACACCTAATTGTTCTTAATTATTTCCTTGGCAAGTGCTCTGTATGCTTCTGAACCTGCAGCCTTAGGATCATAATTAAGAATTGGCATTCCGTAACTTGGAGCCTCTGCTAATCTTGTATTTCTAGGAATAACAGTATCAAACACATTATATTTGAAATTAGACTTAACATTTTCAACAACCTGCTGAGAGAGATTAGTTCTGGCATCATACATGGTAAATACAACACCCTCTAAATCAATCCTGCTATTTAATCTCTGCTTAATAAGATTAACAGTATGTATTAACTGGCTAAGTCCCTCAAGTGCATAATACTCACACTGAATAGGAACAAGCACACTATCAGAAGTTGTTAATGCATTAACTGTAAGTGTACTTAATGATGGAGGACAGTCAATTAAAATATAATCATACTGATCCTTTACGAAGTCCATCTCATTGCTAAGAATATATTCCTGGTTCTTTAAACCAATTAATTCTACCTCTGCCGCTGCAAAATTAACATTAGCAGGTATCAGTGATACATTATCAATTACATTTTTTATTATGCACTCATTAATAGTGCAGTCACCAATCATTAATTCGTAGATAGTATTCTCTACTTCATTCTTATCCACACCAATACCACTTGTGGTATTACCCTGTGGATCCATATCTATAACCAGAACCTTCTTATTATTCTCACCTAATGCAGCAGCAAGATTAATAGTAGTAGTAGTCTTACCTACACCACCCTTCTGGTTAGCAATTGAGATAATTTTTCCCATATTTCTCCTCTATTTTCTCTTTACATGTATTTTCATATTATACACCATTTTCTATGAATAGTAATCAATATATATGAGCCATAAAACAGAAAAATAACATGTTTTCAATGTTTCACAGACATTAGTAAAATAATGTTTCACGAAATTACATCTATATCTTGGGTTAAAATGTTTCACGTGAAACATTATCTTGGGTATAAAAAATTATGTTAATCATAAATATTGGGATGTTTCACGTGAAACATCCCAATAAAATTATTAAATTGAAATAAAGTTATTTTTGATAGCGAACAATGTTGCCTGAGTACGATCATTAACATTAATCTTCTTAAATATGTTAAACAAATGATTCTTAACAGTTCTTTCGCTAATATTTAATTTATCAGCGATATCCTTATTAGAACCACCACTTGCAACAATCTTTAGAATTTCAATTTCTCTCTTTGTAAGAGAATCAGCTGCTACACTAGCTTCTGCCTTTCTTTCAAAGTAATTACTTAGTAATGGCTGCAGCTCTTCCTGAATATATCTATCTCCATTTGCAACAGTCTTAATCGCTGTTTTTAATTCATCAATACCGGCATCCTTAAGAATATATCCATTAGCACCTTTGCGGAAAGCCTTATCAACATATTCAATATCTTTATGCACAGTAAGAACAAGTAATCTCATTTTTCTGTCTGTCTTACGAATCTGCTTAATAACTTCAAATCCATCAATATCAGGCAGGCTTATATCAAGACAGATAACATCCGGACTATACTGCTTATATCCATCTATCAGATCCAGACCATTATCATACTGTGCAACAATATTAATATCTTCACTTAAACTAAGAAGCTGACAAATACCTTCTCTTAATAACTTGTGATCATCAAGAATAATTAAATTAATCATAATACGGTATCTCTACATGAACTCTGGTTCCTTCATTAATTACAGAATCATAATTAATTGAACCATTAAGTAAATTAACTCTGTCTCTTAAACTAACTAAACCAAAATGATTACCAACAGCATTATAGCTTATACTGGTATCAAATCCAATTCCATCATCCGAAATATCAATAAAAACCTTGTTATTATCAGTAAAAACCTTAATACGGATATTCTCACATTTAGAATGTACTATTGCATTATTAACTATTTCCTGCAGAATTCTATATAAAGTAATCTTATCTTCCAGTACTTCAATATTAATGTTTTCTATAGAATAATTAAAATTTATAGGAAAATCAGCAGCCATTCTATCGATTTTCTGCTCCATGGTATCCTTAAAGGAAATATCATCAAAAACCAGTGGACGTAAAAACTCAATATGATTCCTTACATCTTCAACTTCCATCGATAAATTCTTAATTAATCCAGATATCTCATCCTTAGCCTTATCAGGATCTTTATCTATATAAATCTTTGTTAACTCAAGCTTATGAATAAAAAAGGCTAAATTCTGAAGCGTTGTATCGTGAAGATTAACGGCAATCTTACGTTTCTCTGCCTCAACTACCTTAATCTCCTCATATACCTTGGAATAATTCTCATCGAACTTAAATCTCATACTATTGGATCCTTACCTGGAGTACCAGCCTTCCTTGGATACTTCTTAGAAGTATTACAGAATTTCTTAATCACAATCAGTTTTCTACATAAATCTGTATCTGGCAAAATCACATCTACTACATTAACCTCTCCACCACCTAACACCTTAATGGCTTTGGTAGCAGATACAAGTTCCTCATCAGCCTTCTCAGATTTATAGGATACGAAGAATCCAGAAGGCTTAACAAATGGAATACAGAGCTCTGATAAAGTAGACAGATTGGCAACTGCCCTGGACACACAGACATCATACCTCTCACGATATTCAGGATTCTTACCAAAATCCTCTGCTCTTCCATGGATTGTATTAACATCTTCAAGCCCCAACTCATCAATAACAAGATTAAGGAAATTAATCCTCTTATTCAGCGAATCAAGTAGGGTAAGCTTAATATGAGGAAAAAGAATCTTGATTGGGATACCTGGAAAGCCCGCACCTGTTCCAACATCAATAATGGTTGTAACACTGTTAACATCCATAGCCCTAATAATTCCAACACTATCCTCGAAATGCTTCTTCCACACCTCTGACTCTTCTGTAATAGCAGTAAGATTAATCTTCTCGTTCCATTCAGTCAAAAGCTTAAAGTATCTGTTAAATTGTTCAATCTGTCTTTCAGACAGTTCAATACCAAGTAATTCCATAATTAATTCTTCTTCATATGCTCAAGATATACCAGCAACACAGAAATATCAGCAGGAGATACACCGGATATTCTTGATGCCTGTCCCAAATTAACAGGATTAAGAGCCTTTAACTTCTGTCTTGCCTCAAGACGAAGACTCTTAACATCATCATAATCAATATCTGAAGGAATCACCTTGCCCTCCATCTTCTTAAACTGTTCAATCTGAATGAGCTGACGCTTAATATATCCCTCGTACTTAATCTCAATCTCAACCTGCTCGGCCACATCATCAGGAATATCAGGCCTCTTGGTATCAATAACCTTTAGACTTTCATAATCAACTTCCGGTCTGCATAAAAGCTCAGCCATTGTACTTCCTGATTTAAGTGGAGTGCTTTCACGTGAAACAAGATAATCATTAATGAATGGATTAGCACCAACATTAGTAGATCTTAATCTCTCTATTTCTGATTTGATAAGCTCTCTCTTCTTATTAAGTGCCTTAATCTGCGACTCTGTGATAAGTCCAACCCTGGCACCAATCTCACGAAGTCTTAAATCCGCATTATCCTGACGAAGCAGTAATCTGTATTCAGCTCTTGAAGTCATCATTCTGTATGGCTCTCTTGACTGCTTGGTAACAAGATCATCAATAAGTACACCGATATAAGCCTGTGATCTGTCTAATACCAGTGCTTCCCTACCGAGTACTTTCATTGCTGCATTAATACCTGCAATAAGTCCCTGGGCTGCAGCTTCCTCATATCCGCTGCTTCCATTGAACTGTCCACCAGCGAATAATCCCTTAATATCTTTAAACTCAAGTGATGGATATAAGCAGTTGGCATCAATACAGTCATATTCGATTGCATATGCATTCTTAACAATCTTACAATTCTCAAGTCCTGGAACTGTCCTGTACATTGCAAGCTGAACATCCTCTGGAAGAGAAGATGACATACCGCCAACATACATCTCATTAGTATGAATTCCTTCAGGCTCTAAGAATACCTGATGTCTTTCCTTATCAGCGAATTTAACAACCTTATCCTCGATACTTGGACAGTATCTTGGACCTGTACCCTCAATAATTCCGGCATATATCGGACTTCTGTCAAGATTGGCTCTGATAATATTATGAGTATCCTCATTAGTATATGTAAGCCAGCATGATACCTGATCAATCTGTACATCATCAGGATTAGTGGAAAAAGAGAATGGGACTATCTTCTTATCCCCGAACTGTTCTTCCATCTTGGAATAATCAATTGATCTTCCATCCATTCTTGCTGGAGTTCCAGTCTTAAATCTTCTAAGACTAACTCCTAAAGATTTCAAAGAATCAGAGAGATAGGTTGCTGCCTGTAATCCATTAGGCCCTGTATATGTGATTGACTCACCACATAAGCATCTCGCATTAAGGTATGTTCCAGTACAAAGAACTACTGCCTTACATTCATATATTGCACCTGTATATATCTTAATTCCGCCAATTACCTGATTATCAGGATTCTTCTCATAATCAAGTACATTGTTATATTCATCAAGATGAGCAATATCATCGGCAGTTAATATATCAGTAACCTCTCCCTGCTTAATAGTAAGATGATCCTGATTCTCCAATACCTTACGCATTTCACGTGAATAATCAGCCTTATCAGCCTGAGCTCTAAGTGAGTGAACTGCAGGTCCCTTACTAACATTAAGCATCTTGGACTGAATAAAGGTCTTATCAATATTCTTACCCATCTCACCGCCTAAGGCATCAATCTCTCTTACAAGATGACCCTTAGAGCTTCCACCAATATTAGGATTACATGGCATAAGAGCAATACTATCAACACTTACTGTAAAAATAACAGTCTCAAGTCCAAGTCTGGCGCAGGCGAGCGCAGCTTCACAGCCTGCATGACCAGCACCAATTACACATATATCAACTTTTTCACGAATTCTACTATTCATAAAACTACCTGATAATATTATTTACCCATACAAAATCTTGAGAATATCTCATTAACAAGATCATCATCAACTTCTTGCCCAACAATGGCACCAAGACTAGTATACGCATTCATGATATCAATAGTCAAAAAATCCTCTGGCATATTATTAAATATACTATCCTTAACCATTGAAAGACTATTAATAGCTTCATCAATAAGATTCTTATGACGTATATTAGTAATCATTACCTCATTGGAATTACTGATATCACCATCTAAGAACATCTTCTCCACAATATTAGTTAAATCATCAATACCAATATTATTCTTGGCAGAGATAGATACTAATCTAATGTCATTATGATCATGACCTGAATCTGTAAGTAGTTTACATAACTTATTATTATCAACTACATTTTCAAGATCTATCTTATTAATTAATATAACCATTTTCTTACCAGCAGTCATATTAATAATATCCATATCATTATCATCAAGTTCTCTTGATGAATCTACTACGAATAATACAAGATCAGCGTCCTTTGCAAGATTCTTTGCCCTATCAACTCCGATCTTTTCAACTGTATCTGAGGTTTCCCTTATTCCGGCTGTATCATTAATTCTAAATGACACACTTCCAATTCTTAAACTTTCCTCAAGGGAATCTCTGGTAGTACCCTCGATATCAGTAACAATTGCCCTGTCCTCACCTATTAATATATTCATAAGCGAAGATTTACCAGCATTCGGCTTACCAAGAATTACAGTATTAATACCTTCCCTGACTATACGACCATTATCCGCGCTCTTAGACAGCATTACTAATTCATCGTAAATCGCTGATATTTTACCGGATAATTCATCATAATATCCATCAAGACTTATATGCTCAGGATCATCAAGCGCTGATTCAATGAATGCAATCTCATAGATTAATTTAGCACGTATATCATTAATCGCATCAGCCACATTACCTCTTAGCTGGCTTATTCCGGATTTAAGCGCGTAATCATTCTCAGCACTTATTAAATCCATAATTGCCTCAGCGCGGCTTAGATCAATACGGCCATTTAGGAATGCACGCTTTGTGAATTCACCAGGCTCAGCTAAAGAAGCACCATTTTTAAGTAAAAGTGACAGCACTTTCTTAGTAATAAGCACGCCACCATGAGTATTAATCTCAATGACGTCCTCACGTGTATAGCTGTTTGGTGCACGCATAATGGACACCATTACCTCATCTACAACTTCATTATTATCAACTATATGTCCATAGTTAATAGTATTGGAATCAAGATCAAATAATGATTTACCGGATGGACTTATGAATATTTTGTTAGTGATATTAATTGCTTCAGGTCCGCTTACTCTGATTATTGATATACCAGAATTACTAAGAGCTGTTGCAATTGCTGCAATTGTATTGTTCATAAATTAAAAATGAGGGGGATTTAATCCCCCTCGTCATTACTTCTTAAGTGTTACTACTACGTGTCTGTATGGCTCCTCACCTTCAGAATGTGTAGTTACGAACTTATCACCCTGAAGAGCTGAATGAATAATTCTTCTCTCATATGGGTTCATTGGCTCAAGAGATAAAGGTCTTCTTGTTCTCTTAACCTTAAATGCCATGTTTTTAGCAAGGTTTTCAAGAGTGTCTTTACGACGTTTACGATAATTCTCAGTGTCAACCTTCACTCTGATATAATTGTCATTGCCCTTATTAACTACTAAAGAAACAAGATACTGAAGTGAATCAAGTGTCTGTCCTCTCTTACCAATAAGAACTCCCATATCATCTCCTGAGAGATCAATATTCATTTCCTTCTCTTCTGCATTGTATTCAACTGCTACAACAACTGTCATATTCATTGCATTGAATACATCATTCAGAAATGCCTTAGCAACATCTGTAACTGATGACTTAACACAAGCCTTAATTACTGCGTCCTTAGAACCAATTCCTAAAAATCCGGAACTGCCTTCTTCGATAACTTCATATTCAAGCTTATCACTTGTAACACCTAAAACCTTACAAGCTTCTGTGATGGCATCATCAACAGTCTTTGCATTAAAATTACGAAATTCCATTAATTCTTCCTCTCATTATAGTCTCTTACTAAATTAGCTTTTGATGCGAGACTACCTGGCTTAGCACTAGATTTTGAAGCTGTAACATCCTTAGCATCTACGCCTGAAGCATTTGATGCATTATTAATAGCCTTTGCTTTATCAGAGATACTCATATTACGAGTATTAACATTAGCATAAGCGGCCATCTTCTCTGCCTGTTCCTTCTGCTTTGCAATCTTCTTCTCTGCCTTACCAGCATTACTTTTGATAATTTCATCAATATCAATCTTATCAATATGCTTATTGATAATAACCTGCTGAATACTTCTGATAACAGCACCCGCAATCCAGTAAATACCCATACCAATTGGAAGAGTATAACAGAAAAATGCTGACATTAAAGGCATCATGATATTCATGCTCTTCATTGTTGCAGCCATCTGATCCTGCTGTGCGTTACCACTATTTGTACTAGCCTGAGGCATTAACTTAGTATTAACCCACTGTGTAAATGCAGCTAAGAATGGAATAAGTAATGCACCAATAATTAATAAGTACTGCTTATCAGCAAGTGCTGTCTTAATTGTAAATGATGGTGAGTTAGCAATATTAAGTCCTAAAAAATTATTAAACTTCTCAAACTGAGCAAGTGCATTCTTAATAGCATCACTGTTTGATGAGAACTTATTAATTGCCTCATTCCACTCAGAAGTTGAAGCTCTGTTAAAGCTGTCGATGATTACGTTCTTAACATATGTAGCATCATTGCTGATATAGAGCTCGTTTTTAAACTGCTTAGTGAAATAATTAGCGTTAGTTAATCCTTCAATAAATTCCTTGATACCAGGATTAGTATAAAGGCCATTAGCCATTGGCTCAAAAATCTGCTTAACCTTACCAACGTAAGCTGGGATATCATAGATAACACGATAAAGAGCCATAAGAATTGGCATCTGAATTGCTAACTGAACGCAGCTACCAGTTGGAGAAACACCATACTTGGCATATACTGCCTGTGTCTCCTGGTTCATTGCTGCCATAGAAGCGTTATCCTTCTTATCCTTATACTTAGCCTGAATAGCCTGTATCTCTGGCTGCATTTTAGCCTGAAGCTTAGAGAACTTCTGCTGCTTGATTGTAAGAGGTAAAAGCAACATATAAATTACAATAGTAAAAATAATGATTGCTAATCCAATGTTAGGAATTCCAATTGCATATAAAGCATTGAAAATTCCATCCATTAAATAACCAAGAAGCTTAGCTACTGGACCAAGAATTGAACCTTCATACTGTGTTAATAAAATACCTGAAAAATCCAAATTAAGATCCTCCTAAATAATCCTTAAGGGACTGGATCATATCCACCCTTAGAAAATGGATTACATCTTAGTATTCTCCATACTGCTAATAGTCCGCCCTTTATAACACCATATTTCTCAACAGCTTCTAATCCGTACTGAGAACATGATGGAAAATATGGACACTTAGTAGATTTAAGTGGAGATAAATACTTTTGATAGAACTTTATTATCTTAATAATAATATTCTTCATAAAAATACTAACTACTTCATAATAACCATTAAATAAGAAAGCTTAATCTTCCTTATATATATTATGAAGCTTCGCAAGATGTAATAAAGCGCTTTCAATATCTCTGTAACGACATTCTGCTGCGCTTTGCCTAACTACGATTACAATATCCAGACCACTACTGAATACCTCTTCATGTAATCTGTAACTTTCGCGTAATAATCTGGCTAAATGATGTCTAACCACACTATTTCCGACTTTCTTACTTATAGATAATCCAAGACGATTAACAGGCTGATTGTTACCTCTGACATACATTACCAAATATTTATTGGCATACTTTTTTGAATTTCTGTACACATTTTGGAATTCTATATAATTTTTTAATGATACCGTTTTTTTCATTATATTTAATTACTTAAAATAAAGTGAAAAAAAGGCCACTAAATAGCGGCCTATGCAGATAATTTCTTTCTTCCCTTTGCTCTTCTAGCTGCAAGAACCTTACGTCCGCCTGCAGTACTCATTCTTGAACGGAAGCCATGAACCTTAGATCTCTGTCTCTTCTTAGGCTGAAATGTCATCTTCATACACAAACACCTCCTTTTCCTCTGTCTAGGAAACAATCAAATGTCATTATATTAGAAGAAATAGACCTCGTCAAGTCCGTAAAATAAAAGGTTTTCATAATATCAGGGTTGTTTAACATAATATAAAATGGCCATTCCTAGATATAGTTGTCTAAAATAGTTATCCACCACAAAATCTTGAAATCCACAAAAAAATGTGGATAACTATTAATTTACATAATCTTATTCACATCATGTGGAAAACATTGTGGATAAATAAATAATAATTAATATAAAACCTTTATAAATGGCTTAAAACCGTACTTTTTAATAATCATCATTATTTAAATAATTATCCACATTGTTATAAACATATTCACATAACTAATATACATAATATTTTAGTTTACATAATCTATAAACAAAGTTATTATTCATTGAAATTTTCCTATATTTAGAGTAAGATAGAATAGATTAGTTTTATGGTTAAATAAGGAGATTTTGGGCATTTACTCATTTTTATTCAAAAAATGTCAAAAGGATAGCGTAATGAGCGAAATTAAAGCACGCTGGGACGAAATTAAAGAGAATATAAAGACTGAATATGACCTATCTCAGATTTCCTTTGATACATGGATTCTTCCACTTAAGTTCCATGATGAAAATGATAAGGTTGTAAGTATACTTATTCCATCTAATCAGTCACATGCACTTAACTATATCAGTGATAAGTATAAAGATTTCTTTCAGGTAACAATATCTGAAATGATGAATGATTATTATGATGTTAAATTCATCCTGGAAAAGAACATTAATAATAATGAAGAAACTAATAACATTGATAATGCTCCAACCTACAATATTAACTATTCAACAGCTAATCTGAATCCTAAGTATAAATTCAATACTTTCGTAGTTGGACGTAATAATGATTTGGCACATTCTGCATCAGTTGCAGTTGCTGAATCTCCAGGTAATGCATTCAATCCTTTATTTTTATATGGAGGACCAGGTCTTGGTAAGACTCACTTAATGCATTCAATTGGTCATTATATATTAGAACATAATCCTGGAATGAAAGTTCTCTATGTTACTTCTGAGACATTTACTAATGAAGTAATTGAATCAATTAGAAGTGGTAACGACGCAACAATGAACAGATTAAGAGACAAATATAGAACAGTAGATGTTCTTATGGTCGATGATGTTCAGTTCATTATTGGTAAGGAAAGAACTCAGGAAGAATTTTTCCACACATTCAATGCATTACATGATGTTGGAAAACAGATAATACTCTCTTCTGATAAGCCACCTAAGGAAATGGAAACTTTAGATGTGCGATTCAGAAGTCGATTTGAAATGGGTCTTATTGCTGATATTCAGGCTCCAGATTATGAGACAAGAATGGCAATTCTTAAAAAGAATGCTGATAACCTTGATATAAAGGTTAGTGATGATATATTCCAGTACATTGCTAATAACATCAAATCAAATATTAGAGAATTAGAAGGAGCATTAAACAGAATTGTTGCTCAGTATAAAATTGACAGCATTAAAAATGATTCTATTAATTATTTAACACTTGATCTTGTAGAGAAATATCTTAAGGATTTAATTAAATCTGATGAAAATAAGATTATAACTCCTGAAATAATCATTGAAGCTACAGCTAATGAATTTAATGTTAGCTACAATGACATTATTTCTTCTAAGAGAAATGCTGAATATGTATTACCAAGACAGATTTGTATGTATATATGCAGAAGACTCTTAGATATTTCATTAGAAGAATTAGCTAAGATTTTAAATAGAAAAGATCATACAACAGTAATGTATGGTTCTAATAAAATCGATAGCGAAATGAAAAATAACAGAGAATTTAAAGAAAAAATTGAAGCATTAATAGACAGGATTAATAACCAGTAAAATACCTTATTAATTTTATGAACATTTCTATTAATGTTATGAACATCATTTTTAATAAAATTATTAATTATACACACTTTTAATTAATAAAAAATAAGATATCTACAGGCTTTAAAGGGGATATCCACTTAATCACAGATATTAATAATAAGACTACTAAAAAATAATAATAATAATAAA
>JAZLFL010000127.1:0-4498 GCA_045615825.1 Lachnospiraceae bacterium | reverse complement strand
AACTATCACATGTGCATCAGATGAACTGTCAGTCTTAGCAGCCGATACAAGACAGGCGCCAGATACTGCAGTCGAACCGGTTTTAAATCCAATCATGTTAGGAACATTATAGAGAATCGGATTGGTATTCTTAAGCTCCTGATCCTTGAAGCTTTCAAGCTTAACCTCATCTAATGAAGTAATCTTAGTAATCTCCGGATATAAAGCATGCAGATATTTACACAGCTCAAACATATCCCTGGCTGTTATATGATTCTGTTTCTTGGCATTAATAGCATCATTACCATATACCGGAAGTCCATTACAATTGAAGAAATAGGTCATGTCCGAAAGCCCAATCTCCTTAGCCTTGGCATTCATCCGATCCACGAAGGCTTCTTCCGAACCAGCCACATGTTCAGCAAGCATAAGTGAGCATTCATTACTTGATCCTATAAGCATTCCCTTAAGAGCATCAGAAAGTGTTGCAGTCTGTTCATCTTTAAATGGTATTACTCCATCAGAGGTCTTAGACAGTGCAATCGCCTTATCAGAAGCATGCAGTGTATCACTCTCCGATATATCGCCATTATATAACGCATCCATGATGACAATATATGTCATGAGCTTTGTCGTACTTGCCATTGGCACCTGCTCATCCTCATGATATCCATAGAATATCTCACCGGATGTAATATCTCCCACAAGTGCACTTCTTGCCATCTCGAAGTATTCACAGTCTTCCTGCATCTCTTCAGGATTAATCACAAAGCTTCGGTCAGGATGTACAGTAATAGTATCTCCCTCTCGGTCAATAGTAATATCCATCATCATGCATATATCGATGACGCTCATGAAATAGTCTTTATTGCCTTCAGGATTCTCTGCAGACATAAGGTAATATTTCCTTGGTTCATCATTATACAGAATCTTCTTAGAGGCCAGATTGGAATTAATCTTGTATCCAAGCTCCTTAGTCTCTTCACCGAATTCCATATTCTCACCACCGGAAGGTATATAATCCTTGCCAGTTCTAATTACTATTTCCTCCTTGGTAATGGCGAAATCATACGCCTTATCAGTACCACTAAGCAATACTGCAAGATCCCTTAATGATATGAACACATTACCAAGATAGTCCACATAATAAGCGCCAACAGTCAATTCTTCGCCTGTCTGCGAATTATCAGCCCGTAACGCATATGGATAAGCACTGGATGCAGCATTAACTTCAAGCTTCCACAGGCTCTTTATATCCTCAAGAATACTTTCGCTATCTACCGCCTTCGATGTCTCATTACCTTCTTCAGTAATGTCCTCTGTGGCAATCTCAGTCTTATCATTTTTGCCAGGCTTGTAATACACGTAGGCCTTATCACCATCCATATACACCAGCATATCGCCAACCATATACTGATAGCCCTCAGTCTGAAGCAGCTCCTCCTTGGTGCCATGCCCCATATACAGAAGCCCGTCATCTATTACATAGTCTCCGCTCTCATCATACTCGGCAGATATATCGGAATATGATGGCATGAACGAAGGCGCATAATCCCTAACATAATCATTAAGGCTTATTCCATAGGCAGTCTCGAACAGGCCGTTAATATCAAGCGCCTCACTTATGCCTATATCAACAAGTCTGTTAGCTATAAGCTGCTTTAAGGCGTTAGTTGCCGCATCAATAGCCTTGGCTTCGCTCTCCTTATAGGACTGCTTATCGACACTGACCACATATGTACCATCATTGTTAAAACTGATGTCGACTTTAACAGAGGCATCCTCAAGATATTCGCCCACATCTACCTGGTTGCCGCCAATCGCACTGCAGATCCATTTAGACATATTAAGTCCTGCTTCATCAGTATAATCGACTTCTCTAACCCAAAGGCCTTTAACCTGCTTATGATTATCTCTTATGTACTTTATTACCAGCCCAAATAACAAAATGCTTCCAATAATTATCAGAAGCATTCTTATTATCATTGGGAAAAGATTAACTCTTTTACGTCTCTTTTTCTTGCCCATATTATCTCTTTATTTCTGGTAGAAGAACGAATCAGATCTTGTAAAACCTATATCCTTATACTTAAGTATCTGTTCTGTACTTCCAATGAATAGAAATCCACCCTCAACAAGTGAATCATAGTACTTCTTAAAGATTCCATCCTTAGCTTCTTCAGTGAAATAAATAAGTACATTTCTACACACAATAAGATGCATTCCCTTAAGATAACTGTCCTTTAACAGATTGTGATGCTTGAAATTAACACATTTCTTAATCTCATCTGATATCTGATAGAAAGGACCATTTTTAATGAAATATTTGTCCTTATATTTCTTAGGGACATTGGCTATACTCTTCTCAGAATACAATCCAACCTTGGCCTTGCCAATTACCTCATCGCTAATATCAGTTGCATTAATCTTAATCTTATCAAGTGGAATGAACTCAGATAATGCCATAACAAGCGAATATGGTTCGTCACCTGTCGAACATGCTGCACTCCAGATATTAAGATTAGTACCATACTTCTCAATAAGACCGGGTATAACCTTCTTGGTTAATATCTCCCACTGTTCCGGATTACGATAGAATTCAGATACATTAATTGTTATGTATTCAACGAATTCATTTAACAGCTTCTTATCCTTTTTGAGAGCAGCCATGTATCCCTCATAACCACCCAGTTTACTCTTATTGATGAGAGCATCAATTCTTCTCTTCATCTGAACCTGCTTATAGAAAGTCAGATCAATTGTTGTAAGCTTAAAAATATCTTCCATAAAGGAATCATAATCATAAGCCATAGCATCACCCCTTATATTGATAATAAAAATGCCTTGCATTAACACTAATGCAAGGCATAAATTTGGTCATCTACTAATCTGATTATTCAGCATCCTCGTTAGCAATAACATCGTCGATATTAACTGATACTACATCAGCATCTTCCTCGACCTTCTCTTCTTCCTTAACTTCTGGCTCAAGAGTAGCCTTAATGCTTAAGCTAATCTTCTTGTCAGCGAGGTTGAAGTCAACGATCTTAGCTGTAACCTCATCACCAACCTTAAGAACATCAGATGGCTTCTCGATGTGATCTCTTGAAATCTGTGAAACATGAAGAAGTGCATCAACACCCTTCTCGATCTCAACAAATGCACCGAAGTCTGTCATACGAGCAACCTTACCTGTAACCATGTTACCGATAGCGAACTTGCTCTCTGCGTCCTTCCATGGATTCTCATTGTCGAACTTCATAGAAAGTGCAATCTTGTTACCCTGGATATCCTTAATGAATGCTCTAACTGTATCGCCAGACTTGAATACCTTCTTAGGATTCTCAACTCTTCCCCAGCTCATCTCTGAGATATGAAGAAGACCGTCTGCACCACCGAGATCAACGAATGCACCAAAGTCTGTAACATTCTTAACTGTTCCTTCGATTACATCGCCAACTGCGATCTTCTCGAAGAGTTCCTTCTGAAGCTTATCTCTCTCAGCTGTAAGAAGCATTCTTCTGTTACCGATGTATCTTCTTCTCTTAGGATTGTACTCTGTAACAACGAACTCGATCTCCTGACCAGCATACTTAGAAAGATCCTTCTCGTATGTGTCTGAAACAAGGCTTGCTGGAATGAAGATTCTAACTTCATCAACTACTACGCAGATACCACCATCGAGTACCTGAGTAACCTTTGCCTTTAACACTTCCTGGTTGTTGAAAGCATCTTCGATTCTCTTGTTGCCCTTCTCTGCAGCAAGACGCTTATATGTAAGGATTACCTGACCCTCACCATCGTTAACCTTAAGAACCTTAGCTTCCATAGTGTCGCCAACCTTAACGACTGTAGTAAGGTCTAAGTTAGACTCGTTAGTATATTCCTGTCTTGTTAAAATACCGTCTGCTTTGCATCCGATATTAAGGATAATCTCTTCTGGCTTAACTGAGAATACTGTACCCTCTACTACCTCTCCTGTATGGATTGTTTTGAATGATTCATTCAACATTTGTTCAAAACTCATTTCTGACATAATTTTGAACCTCCTCAATAATATTATTTGGGGTCGATGCCCCCGCTGTAATACCCACCAGTGAAACAGATTTAGGTAGATCTAAATGCAAGTCATCTAGTGTCTGTATAAAGTGGGTGTTTTCACATTCTGCTTTGCATATCTCATAAAGCTTACGAGAATTAGAACTATGTGTCCCACCTATAACTATCATGCAATCAGCAACTCTAGCCAATTCTCTGGCAGATTGTTGTCTTTCTTCGGTTGCATTGCATATAGTATTCACAACATTAATATAATAACCTTTTTTCCTGATATTATCAACTATTTCTTGAAATTTCTTAGAATTAAATGTTGTTTGACTTACAAGACAAATTTCAGCATCTTTTTCATACGAAATTTCATCAATATCGTCGAGCGAATTAATAACGCAAGGCGTATTATTACACCATCCAATTATACCCTGCACCTCTGGATGCTCTGCGCTTCCGACAATTATTACCG
>JAZLFL010000126.1:0-4353 GCA_045615825.1 Lachnospiraceae bacterium | reverse complement strand
GATCTTAAAGATGCTCTATCGTGAGGCTGAGATTCTTATCTTAGATGAGCCTACAGCCGTGCTTACTCCTCAGGAGATTGAATTCCTGCTTGATATTATCAGGGGACTTCGTGATAGTGGTAAGACAATTATTCTTATTACTCACAAGCTTGAAGAGATTAAGAAGATTGCTGACAGATGTGCAATCCTTAACAGAGGTAAGCTTATTGATGTTCTTGATGTAGCTACTACATCAACCAAGGAGATGGCTAATCTGATGGTTGGCCGTGAGGTTTCCTTCAAGACAGATAAGAAGGAGGCTCAGTTCGGTGATGTAGTCCTTAAGGTTAATAATATTGTTGTTGAGAATGCAGACAACTTCAAGGTAGTTGATGATGTTTCCTTCGAGGTTCATGCTGGTGAGGTCTTTGCTATCGCCGGTGTAGCAGGCAATGGACAGGTAGAGATTGCTGATGCAATCGCTGGTCTGCTTAAGACAAAGTCAGGTAGCATTTATATAAATGGTGAGGATATTACTCATAAGTCTATCCGAGAGAGGAATAGGAACCAGATAGCTTATATTCCAGAAGACCGTCATAATACAGGTCTTGTTATGGATTTTACAATTGAAGATAACAGTATCTTAAAATACTACAATGATTACTGTGTTAATAATGGAGTCTTCATTGACAGAAAGGCTACAAGGGCTTTATCAAAGGGCCTTATTAATCAGTATGACATCAGATGCTCTCAGGACGTTGACACAGTTGCAAGATCTATGAGTGGTGGTAATCAGCAGAAGGTTATTATTGCAAGAGAGATTGAGATGCCATCTTCACTTATGATATTTGTGCAGCCTACAAGAGGTCTTGATATTGGTGCTATTGAGAATATCAGAAAGCAGATTATTGAGCAGAGAGATAACGGCAAGGCCATTCTCTTAATATCTCTTGAGTTAGATGAGATTATGGATATCGCTGATACAATAGGCGTTATATACAATGGTAAAATTCAGAAGATTGCCCCAGCTAAGGAACTTACAACTAATGAAGTTGGTGAGTTCATGATGGGTGTTCATGGGAAGGAGGTAGCACATAATGAATAGAATTAAAAAGTTCTTAGGGGCTATCGCAATTCCAGTTGCAGGTGTAGTAATTGCACTTATAGTTGGAGCAATTATTATTAAGCTTACAGGCAGTGATCCAATAGTTGCTTATAAGAGCCTTCTTCAGGGCTGTGGCATTGTGCCTAAGAAGTCATATGCTAACTTCAAGGGTCCTATGTCAGATCTTATGAGTTTTGTTAACTACTTTACGCCAATGATCTTCGCTGCTTTAGCTGTTGCAGTTGCATTAAGATGTGGTCTGTTTAATATCGGTGTATCTGGACAGATGTTAGTTGCTGGCTTCACTGCTACAATTGCAGTTGGCTACAGTGTAGGAATGAACAGCGTAGTAGCCAAGATAGTCGTTGTTGTTATTGGTATTGTAGTTGGTTCTATCGCTGGAGCTATTATTGGCTTCCTTAAGTATAGGTTCAACATTAATGAGGTAGTTGCAACTATTATGTTCAACTACATATTCCAGTATGTAATCAGCTTTATGATTAATACCTACTATGTTGATCCAGTATCTAGACAGTCTAAGCTAATTGAGCAGAGTGCGAGATTAACTCTTATGGATACCAAGGTTGGCGATATTAAGATGGATCTTCCAATAGGTATCATCTTAGCACTTCTTGCAGTGGTGTTCGTATATATACTGCTTGAGAAGACTACACTTGGATATGAGCTTAAGGCAGTCGGCTTTTCAAGAAATGCTGCAAGATATGCGGGTATTAATGTGGGTAGGAGTGTTGTACTTGCTATGACAATATCTGGTGCTTTAGCAGGACTTGCAGGTGTTACATATTACCTTGGCTATGTGGGTTCTATTCAGCCTAAGGTGCTGGTATCTACAGGTTATGATGCCATTGCAGTATCTCTGCTTGGTAATAACAACCCATTCGGCATCATATTCTCTACAATACTTATTACCATCATCTCTAATGGTAGTACTTATATGAAGTCATCAGCTGGTGTTGAGGCTGAGATTGCTTCAGTTATAACAGGTATAATTCTTATCTTCAGTGCAAGTAATGTATTCGTTAAGAATTATATTGAACAGAAGAGAGCGGAGGTGAAGAAATAATGGATACAATTATTATTGATGGTTTATCATTCGCACTTCCACTATTTATAATGGCAATTGGCGGAATCTACTGCGAGCGAAGCGGTGTTACAATGTTGGCCGTTGAGGGTCTTCAGGGCTTTGGAGCCTTTACTGGAGCCTTAGTCGC
Source organism: Lachnospiraceae bacterium (assembly GCA_045615825.1). Taxonomy (GTDB): domain Bacteria; phylum Bacillota; class Clostridia; order Lachnospirales; family Lachnospiraceae; genus Colinaster. The sequence goes on along the minus strand of JAZLFL010000126.1, from coordinate 2,037 downwards.
CTTCATTTTACAGCAGAAAATTGGTGGCTCTTCAATGGTGCCATTCTATACAGCTATTCTGCTGGCAGCTGTGGGTGGAGCAATGTTTTCACTGATACATGCTGCATTGTGTCTTAAGTTCAAGGCTAATCAGGTAATTAGTGGTGTTGTTGTTAATATTCTTGCAATGGCTCTTACAGGATACCTTACTAAGATTATTAACAAGGTAGCCTTCGGCGCTACATCAGATAAGTTCGTACTTAATGTATCAGAGCGATTCTCGATTCCAGGACTTTCATCAATTCCTGTTCTTGGATATGTATTCACTAATATGTATCCATTTGAGCTTATTATTGTGGTGGTTGCCTTTGTGGCATGGTTCGTTATGTATAAGACACCATTTGGTCTTCATATTAGAGCCTGTGGAGACAACCCACATGCAGTTGATGCAGCAGGTGATAATGTAATCAGAATTCAGAGACGTGCAATTATGATTTGCGGTGCCTTATCAGGAATTGGCGGTATGTGTTTTGCATATTCAATCTCTGCCAACTTCTCAGGAAGTATCTACGTTGGATATGGATACCTTGCAATCGCAGCCCTTATCTTCGGTAACTGGAAGATTATGCCAACTCTTGGTGCATGTATGCTCTTTGGATTTGCAAGGTCCGGCGGATATAAGGTTGTAAGTGTTCTGGAGATGCCTAGTAGTTACCAGGATTTAGTTATGACACTTCCGTATATCATTACACTTTTACTGCTCATATTCTTCTCTAAGAATAATGGTGCGCCAAAGGCACTTGGCGAGACATATAATAAGGGCGGAAGATAAGGTTTTAATGGATTGCTATTCCAAAAACATATCGGCAAACATCTATATGAAGCATCGGTCATTAAGTTGGCTGGTGCTTTTTTTGTGCCAGCAAAGATAAAACTATCTCGAAATCATTAAGAAAAAAAGTCTTGACAAAGCAGTTAGAATAAACTAACCTATAAAAGAGTTAGAGATAACTAACATAGATAGATGCGGTTAACTGAGATGATGTTTGAAAGGAAATTTTCACATGAATTTATCAGAAGCAGAAATAGGAATGGACTTGATGGTGAAAGATGTAACTACTGATGATGAGGAACTAAAGGGGTTTCTTTTTTCATTGGGATGCTATAGTGGCGAGGAGATTACTCTTGTCTCAAAGAAACGATGTGGTTATGTTCTATCGATTAAGGATGCAAGATATAACATAGATGAGGATTTAGCTAAAGCTATCATAATTAAGTGAAAACATGAAAAGAAAAAAGGAATCATAGGATTCTCTTTTTTTTAAGCAATGGGTTAGTGAACACTAACTCGTGTAAACCCAAATTTAAATGTAAAGGAGAATTGAAAAATGAGGATTGCACTAACGGGAAATCCAAACAGCGGAAAAACTACAATGTACAATGCGCTGACCGGTCGCAATGAGAAGATTGGAAACTGGGCAGGTGTCACCGTTGACAGGAAGGAAAGCAGTATTAAGAAGGCGTATTACGATGGGGATAAGGAAGTTTTCGCAGTAGACCTTCCCGGAGCTTATTCTATGTCACCATTTACATCAGAAGAAAGCATTACCAGTAGCTATGTTAAGAATGAGAATCCGGATGTAATTATAAATATTGTAGATGCAACAAATCTTAGCAGAAGCTTATTTTTCACAACGCAGCTTCTTGAACTTGGCATACCTGTTGTAGTTGCGCTCAATAAGAGTGATGTAAATGAAAAGAAAGATACTAAGATTCGGGTGGATAAGTTATCTGAAAAGCTTGGATGCCCAGTAGTAAAAACAGTGTCTACATCATCAAATGGACTTAAGGAAGTTGTAGAGAAAGCTATAGAGATAGCAGGCAGTACTCAAAAAGCTCCTTACTCTCAGGGAAATATCGATTTACACGATAAGACTGAGGTCGAGAAGGCGGACAGAAAGAGATTTGAATTTGTAAATGGAATTGTTAAGGAAGTAGAAACAAGAAAAGTCCTTACAAAAGAAAAGAACAAAGGCGATAAACTTGATGCTGTTTTAA
>JAZLFL010000125.1:0-3624 GCA_045615825.1 Lachnospiraceae bacterium | reverse complement strand
GCAATTCTGATTGCAATACATGTATCCATATCTCCGGTGAATGCCAGGTATCCGATTGCTCCACCGTAGATTCCTCTCTTATTATTCTCAAGCTCTGCAATAATCTGGCAGGCTCTAATCTTAGGTGCTCCTGATAATGTTCCTGCTGGGAGAACTGCGCTTATTGCATCAATCGCATCCTTATCATCACGAATCTCACCTCTTACAGTTGATCCGATATGCATTACATGTGAGTATCTGAGTATCATGTGAAGGTCTTCAACCTCAACCGAACCGAACTTGCTTACTCGTCCAAGATCATTACGTCCAAGATCCACTAACATGTTATGCTCAGCAAGTTCCTTCTCATCAGCAAGCAGTTCCTTCTCAAGTGCGATATCCTCTTCCTCTGTCTTACCCCTTGGTCTTGTACCTGCAAGTGGGAAAGTATGAAGCACTCCGTCCTTTAACTGCACTAAAGTCTCTGGAGAAGCTCCGGCGACCTCTACATCCGTTCCTGAGAAGTAGAACATATATGGTGATGGATTAATAGTTCTAAGTACTCTGTAGGCATTAAGAAGGCTTCCTTCAAATGGTGCCTCAAGCCTGTTGGATAATACCACCTGGAAGATATCACCTTCCTTAATATAGTTCTTAGCCTTATTAACCATGTCACAGTACTGGTCTTTATTAAAGAGTGGTGTTGGCTCAGCAAGTAATCTGCCTACCGGCTCCTCCTTCTTATCACCTGTCTTAAGAAGATTAACCATGTTCTTAAGATCAATGGTTGCCTTATTATAATTAGTATCAAGATCATTAAGCTCTACATTAGCTATAAGAATCAGCTTCTGCAGATGATTATCGAATACGATAACCTTATCAAAGAGCATCAGATCAAGATCCTTGAAGTTCTCCTCATCCTCTACCGGCACTCTTACAGCCGGCTCACTGTATCCCAGAAAATCATATGAGAAGAATCCCACGAGTCCACCAGTGAACGATGGAAGACACTTAAGTCTCGGGCTCTTTTTCCCATTCATGATTCCTCTTATGAAATCCTCAAGATTATCAACCTTAACTGTTATATCGCCAGTGGTTACCACGCCATCCACGCAGGTAATTGACATCTTAGGATCATATCCCATGTATGTGTATCTTCCCCATACCTCGTCTCCGCTTACTGACTCAAGCATGTAGCAGTGAGTAGATACATTCTTAAGGATTCTCATTACCTCAATTGGTGTGTAGGCATCTGATAATATGTCGCAGGCTATTGGGACAATATCATACTTGCCTTCTTTGGCAATCTGTTTAACTTCGTCTAGTGATGGATAAAAATTCATAGGCCGTCTCCTTTGCTACCTATATGGTTACAATCTTTTAAGAGTCCTCTCTGCCATAAAAAAATCCCTGACAGAATACTCTTATTCTGTCAAGGACGAATATACTTACTATCCGCGGTGCCACCTTGATTTGTGATTACCACACTCTCACTGGATGCTATCACATCCTCGACAACTAACGTATGCCTTACGTCGCAGGATACTCGGTTACCCCTTTGTCCGCGCCCTCGAAAGCCCATTCAATACTGTATTATCTGCTACGATCTCACCATCCGCAACTCTCTCATAGACACTTGGCAGTACCTACTTACTCTTTCTCATCGGTTTAATATGATTCAGTTATCTCTTATTATAGTTGTTTTTGTATGTTTGTCAATTAGAACTTTAATGTTTTAGCAAGATGAAGCGGGTGTGCTCCTGGTTACTTCTTGTATTGTTATTCTTCCGGGCTTCATATTCATAGTATTGTTCTTGTTCTTGTTCTTGTTCTTGTTCTTATTCTTGTTCTTTTGGCTATGCTCATGCTCGTGCTTATGGTTACGCTCGTGCTTATGCTTATCAATTATCTGCACATATTATTGATGACTCCACCGCCGTAACGGTGGATATGTGGGTAACTGTCTTTATCAGGGGCTGTGTATAAGTCGCCGCAAGGCCATCTTATGCATAGCCCCTGGACAGTTATCCACATACCCACCGTCTCGATGATGGAAAGGAGCCTTCGGCAATAGATTTGTATGTATTTGTGTATTTGTTTGTGTATGCATTTGCACATTTCAGGACTAGAGTTAAGCGAATTTGTTGCTTTGAGGCAATGCGCTTAACAACCACTAAAAATACTTAAGCGCATATACTCATCGGCTTATTTGCGCTTAGAATTCAGTCTTAAAACAAGCCTGGTTGGTAGATTTTGCCACCAGGCTTACTTGCGACAGCAATATAGTAAGCCCTACATCAGATATCGTCTCTCAGGCTTACGTATTATGGATGCTCTGTAAGCTTATATGACAAATTATTCTCTTAGGCTTACGTATCACGAACAATTCGTAAGCTTAAAACAGGAAACAACACTATAGGCTTACAGATCACGGACAATTCGTAAGCTTAAAACAGGAAACAGCACTATAGGCTTACTTCCGCAAGCAATATAGTAAGCCCCACATTAAAAACAACTCCACAAGCTTACTTGTGCCAGCAATATAGTAAGCCCCACATTAAAAACAGCTCCACAGGCTTACTTGCGCAAGCAAAAAAGTAAGCCTAGTGGTTAAAATCTACCACCAGGCTTATATCTTGCTCTGTATATATGCATATATGTAAGAATATATGCATATATGGATAAATTCTACTAATAGTCTCAGGCTTACTCCTCAACCAATGTTAACGAGGAGATATCATTGGCGATCACCATGGAATAATTGGTGTAATATACCACGAAGCCTGGCTTGGCGCCATTGGGCTTCTTCACATTCTTGCGTTGGAGATAATCAATCTCCACTCGTTCAGACTTGGCACCCTTAGAGTAATGTGCGGCCAGCGCTGCAGCCTCCTCGAAGGCCCTGTCAGGAAGTTCCTTGCCCTCGCACTTAACAATCACATGCGAACCCGGTATATTCTTAGCATGGAACCACCAGTCACCTCCATTCGCCACCTTGAAGGTCAGCTCATCATTCTGGAAGTTATTCTTACCCACATACATATGGAATCCATCGCTGCTTATATAATGAAGCGGCTTACTCTTGAAGCGCTGCTTATTATTCTTGCCGCCCTTACGCCGTATATATCCGGACTCAATCATCTCTTCCTTAATCTCATTGATATCTTCCTCCTTAGAGGCAAAATCAAGAGCACTAAGTATTGTTTCAAGATGATCAATCTCAGCCTTAACACTAGTTGTCAGCTCTTCTAACGCTTCCTTGGTACGCTTAAGCTTATTGTACTTATCATAATATTTCTTAGCATTCTCCATCGCGCTAAGCTGATCATCCAATGGAATCGTCATCTTCTCATTGGTATAGTAATTATCCACCTCAATGGACTTATCCCCAGGATTTGCCGCATAGCCATATGTATGAAGAAGCTCACCATACACTCTGTACTTATCCATCTTCTCAGTATCTTTCAGTTGCTTAAGCTGAAGGTCATACTTCTTCACATCACGCTCTAAGATTGTCTGCACAATCTTCCTTATATCCGCGGATTTCTGATGGGCACGGGTTGCCGCTTCCTTCTCACTGTAGAAGTTAACTAAAAGCTCCGACACTGAATCATAAGCCTTAATATTCTCTGCCGCATAACTGTA
>JAZLFL010000124.1:0-6974 GCA_045615825.1 Lachnospiraceae bacterium | reverse complement strand
TTTGTGCTCCTCCAATCGGTTTCTTCTGGGGTGGTACATGGGTACTTGCAAACAAGGATACAACAAAGGCTGAAGCAGTTGGACAGATCATTGATTGGATTACATTAAACTGCACAGAAGATGGTCTTCAGTACAAGTGGGCTAACGGTACTCTTAACGGCGAAGGCGGTACAAAGGACTGTGTAGCTTCAGGTACAGTAATGGCTAAGTCTAACGGCGAGCTTGACTTCCTTGGTGGACAGAACATGTTCGACGCATTCGTTCCAGCTAACTCTTATGCAAATGGTAAGAACCTTACACAGTATGATGAGACAATCAACTCATACTGGAGAGATGCAGTTCGTGGTTACACAGCTGGTGATCTTTCAAGAGATGACGCTATTGCATTATTCAAGCAGAACGTAGCAGATAACCTTGACGTTATCGTTGAATAATTCGGATACATTCTAGTTAAGAATAATTCATAATTAAAGAGGGGCGATGATAATCATCGCCCCATTCTTTATATATAGCTTCAATTTGGGGGCTATAAAACTATAAATGTGAGGGAGCCAAATGAAGAAAAAGAAAAAAATATCTTATGCTAAATACGGATATTACTTCAGCATCCCATTCGTGGTTGCATTTTGTTTATTTACACTGTATCCAATCATCTTCACAGTTGTACTTGGATTCACAGATTTTAAGGGATTAGGTAATGTTAATTGGCATTTCCTTGATAATCCATTACAGAATTTCCAGACAATTCTGACTACACCTACATTCAAGACAGCGCTTGGTAATACAGCAATGATCTGGGGATGGAACTTTGCTCCACAGATTTTACTTGCTTTATTATTAGCAGCTATCTTCACTAATGTAAGATGCAAGGTTAAAGGACAGGGATTCTTTAAGGTTGTATTCTACATGCCTAATATTATTACAGCAGCGACAGTAGCTATTCTGTTCGCTTCATTATTCGGATATCCAATGGGTCCTGTTAATGACTTATTCCAGACACTTGGATTATCTGATAAGCCTATTCAGTTCTTACAGAACAAGTGGGTTGCCAGAGGAGTTGTATCATTCATTCAGTTCTGGATGTGGTACGGCTATACAATGATCGTTCTTATCTCTGGTATTTTGGGTATCAGCCCAGAGTTATATGAGGCTGCCGATATTGACGGTGCGACAACTATTCAGGAGTTCTTCTATATTACACTCCCTAACCTTCGTACTGTACTTGTTTACACACTTGTAACATCATTAATCGGTGGTTTGACAATGTTCGATATCCCTAACTTGTTGATCGCTAAGTCTGGTCCTAACAATGCCACACTTACAACAAGTGTATTCATATATAATCAGGCTTTCTCAGGAAGTTATATGTACAATAGAGCTTCTGCAGCCAGCATTATTATGTTCATTCTCATCTCAATCCTTTCAGCTGTCGTATTCTTCCTGATGCAGGATAGAAGCGAGGTTGCTGAGAAGAAGCAGCTTAAGCAGGTTGAAAAAGAGATGAAGAAGAATGCTAAGAAGGGAGGAGCACTTTAATGGAAAGCAAGAGCGGAAAGAAAGTAAAAAGAGTTAATCCCGTTGTAATGGCTATAATCTATGTTATGTGTGTTCTTTTAGCAGTACTTAGTATTATGCCATTCTGGATCATGGTTGTTAACGGAACAAGAAGTACAACACAGATTCAGCAGCATGCGATTTCTCTGTTCCCTTCAACATATTTAATGAACAACTTTAAGATATTGACTGGTAAGACTTTTGATCCTATCAAGGGTTTCATCAACTCAATTATCGTTTCTACAGGTGCTACAGCTTGTACAGTTTATTTCTCAACTTTAACAGCTTATGCATTAGTAGTTTATAAGTGGAAGATGAGAGACAGCTTCTTTACATTTATTATGGCTGTCATGATGATTCCTACACAGGTTGTTAGTATCGGTTTCTACCAGTTCATGTATAAGATTCACATGACTAACAACTTCTTACCACTGATTCTGCCAGCAATTGCTGCACCATCAGTAGTATTCTTCATGAGACAGTACATGTTACCAACACTCCACATCGATATTATCAATTCAGCAAGAATTGATGGTGCTAAGGAGTTCTACACATTCAATAGAATTGTACTTCCAATCATGAAGCCAGCTATTGCTACACAGGCTATTTTCGCTTTCGTATCAAGCTGGAATAACTTATTCTTACCTTTAGTTCTTCTTACTAATAAGGACAAGTACACTATGCCAATCATGGTTAGCTTACTTAAGGGAGATATTTACAAGACTGAGTTCGGTTCAATTTACCTTGGACTTACACTTACAGTTTTACCATTATTCATTGTTTACTTCGCATTATCTAAGTATATTATCGCCGGTGTTGCGCTTGGTGGTGTTAAGGGTTAATTAATGAATATATTCAGCATGGATAATCCTTTCTTTCGTTTTGTAGGAAGGCTTGTTGATCTGGTATGGATTAACATACTCACATTAATCTGTATGATTCCGGTAGTAACCGGTGGAGCAGCACTCTGTGGAATGTACAGAGTGCTGCTTAAGATTAATATGAACGAAGAAGGAACAATAACAAAAACATTCTTTATCGAATTCAAGAATAGTTTCAAGAAGGCAACTATTGTTTGGATTCCTTCTTTTTTTATTGCTGTAATTCTGGCAGCCAATTTCTATTTACTTAATAATGGCGTGCTTAATGATTATGGCAAGCTCTATATTCCAGTAGGTGTCAGCATAGGTATACTACTTGCTATTATACTGATGTTCTGGCAGTTCTATTTCTCGCTGTTATCAAGATATGATAATGATGTGGCGGGAACTATTAGGAATGCCCTTTTACTTATGCTTGCATTTTTTCCATCAGCTATTTCTATATTAGTTATACTTGCATTGCCAATAGCACTCATGACAATATCCAACTATTTCCTGTTCTTCTGGGTTTTATACGGATTTAGTCTTCCAGGCTTTTTCGCAAGTATGATTCTTGCTAAGGTATACAGGCGGTCTGAAGAGAGCGCTTCTAATAATGTTACAGTTAAATCAGATGAGGAAATAGAATAATGGATTTTGATAAATTTAAAGAATTATCATTCATAGATAAAATAAAATGGATTGTTGACTACTTTGGAGTCACAATCTTTTTTACGGTATTAGCACTTATTATTTTCATTAAATTAGTAAATTCTTTTGTGAACCCTGACCCGGTTGCAGATGTTGTAGTGTTCATGTACACAGATGAGCTCGATACAGAGGATGCGATAGAGTATTCAGAGGCTATTGCGAAGATGTATGAGATAGAGCCTAATGTGGAGATATATCATCCGTCTGATTTGTATGGACAGCAGGCACTTGCAGCCAAGGTTGGAAATGATCAAATTGATATAATAATTACTCCTTTGGGTGAGATGGAGCTCATGAATGAGAATGCTTACCTTAAGGGCTATGAGCAGATAGGTAGTACAGATCTGTATCTTGGTATACCTAAGCGCTCAAGGACCAGTGAACAGTTACTGGGAATCAAAGAATACATTGAGAAAGCAATTATGGAGGATATCCCACAATGACAAGAGAAGAGGCTAGAATTAAGGCAGAGAACCTGGTAGATCAGATGACAGTGGAGGAGATGGCGTCTCAGTTGCGCTTTGATGCTCCTGCGATAGAGAGACTTGGAATTCCTGAATATAACTGGTGGGGTGAAGCACTTCACGGTGTTGCAAGAGCCGGAGCTGGAACTGTATTCCCACAGGCGATTGCATATGGTGCAACATTTGATCCTGAGATGGTTCAGACTATTGGAGATATGGTATCTACAGAAGCAAGAGCTAAGTACAATATGTACTCAGCAGAGGGTGACAGAGATATCTATAAGGGACTTACATTGTGGTCACCTAATGTTAATATCTTCAGAGATCCTAGATGGGGAAGAGGCCATGAGACATATGGTGAGGACCCATTCTTAACATCAAGACTCGGAGTATCCTATGTAAAGGGATTACAGGGTGACGGTGATAATCTTAAGATTGCTGCATGTGCGAAGCATTTCGCAGTTCATTCAGGACCTGAAGCAGACAGACATTACTTTGATGCCAAGGCTACTAAGAAGGATATGTGGGAGACATATCTTCCAGCATTTGAGGCCTGCGTCAAGGAAGCAGAAGTAGAATCCGTAATGGGTGCATATAACAGAACAAATGGTGAGCCATGCTGTGCCCACACAGAGCTTATGGAGGAGATTCTCCGCGGTAAGTGGGAGTTCGCTGGTCACTTTGTATCTGACTGCTGGGCTATTAAGGACTTCCATGAGAATCACATGGTTACTAATAACTCAAGAGAATCTGCAGCCCTTGCCATTACTAAGGGATGCGATGTTAACTGTGGTTCAACATATTTGTGTCTCTTACAGGCATATAAGGAGAAGAAGGTAACCAAGCAGCAGATCAGAACATCTGCAGTCAGATTATTCACAACACGTTACTTACTTGGTGATATGGAGGGATCGGAGTATGATTCAATTCCATACAATGTTATTGAGTGTAAGAAGCACCTTGACTACGCTAAGGAGGTAGCTTTAAAGAGTATGGTACTTCTTAAGAACGATGATATGCTTCCTCTTAAGAAGAGTGAGATTAATACAATCGCTGTCATTGGACCTAATGCTAATTCAAGGGCAGCACTTATCGGTAATTATCATGGAACAGCTTCAAGATACTGGACTGTAACAGAAGGTATCCAGGAAGAGGTTAAGGATGATGATATCCGCGTATATGTATCTGAGGGATCACATCTGTTCAAGGACAGAGTTGAGCACCTTGGTAAGCCGGATGACAGAATAGCAGAAGCTAAGGGAATTGCGAGACTTGCAGATGTAGTTATCCTTGCAGTAGGACTTGATGAGACTCTTGAAGGTGAAGAGGGAGATACAGGTAACAGCTATGCATCAGGAGACAAGACAACACTTAGTCTTCCACAGAGCCAGCAGAATCTTGTTAATGCATTAATCGAGGTGGGCAAGCCAATCGTACTCCTTAATATGACAGGCTCAGCTATGGACCTTACATATGCTAAGGATTCTTCAGTTATTAAGGCAATCATCCAGACATGGTATCCAGGAGCTGAGGGTGGTAAGGCAATAGCAGATATTCTGTTTGGTAAGGTATCACCATCGGGTAAGTTACCAGTTACTTTCTATAATAGTCTTGAGGAGCTTCCTGACTTCAAGGACTACTCAATGAAGAACAGAACATACCGTTATATGGAGAATAAGGCACAGTATCCATTCGGATTCGGCCTTACATATTCGAAGGTATCTGTTAAGAGCGCAGCATTTGCATCAGAGGCTGATATTAAGGAAGCCATGAAGGATGCTGCAGTATTAGACAACTCATGGTTCGATATTAAGGCCGTTGTTGTAAACGAAGGAGACTGTGATACTGACGAAGTAATCCAGGTATACAGCAGGGTGGACTCAGAATTCGCTGTTAAGAACCACAGCTTATGTGGTATGCAGAGAGTAAGCTTAGCTGCCGGTGAAAAGAAGGAGATTACAGTCAGAGTATCAGGCAAGGGAATGCTGGTTGTTAATGACGAAGGCGAGAGAATCGTAGATGGTAATAATTACACATTCTACGTTGGCATCAGCCAGCCAGACGAGGTGAGCGTGGAGCTTACAGGAACCAGACCAATTGAACTTGCAATGACAAGATAATCCATATGTACAGAGAATTCGCCAAGGAAGCAATCGCCATGATTGAAGCAGGTGATGTTAACGGATTCAGAGAAGCAGTAATAAGCAAGGCTAAGAGTATTGATATAGAGGATCACGCAGAGTATGCTTACGAACTTGGGATGATGGTGGATGCGCTTAAGGACAGTATTATATTAGACGAAGCCGTTGCCATACCGGATAATCTGACGAAGTCCTATAAGACCCGCAGTGAGCTGCATTACTGGCTTCAGAATCAGATTAACCAGATACTTGCATGTGGAATATGCAGGCGCGGCAATAACAGACTGGTCGATCAGGTATACAGATATACGGTTAGCAATATATCTAATGCAGAGATTAACCTGAATCGTATCTCAAGTCACTTATCCGTGACCAACAGCCATTTAAGCAGACTCCTTAAGAAGTATGTTGGAAGGAACTATGTTGATATAGTATCCGACTTAAGGCTGGCTATAATGATAGAGCTTCTTAACACTACAGATATGAAGGACAGAGATATAGGTGAGAAGATCGGAATCTATGACCCGCATTATGTGAGCATATGGTTCAAGAAGGTTACAGGTCTGTCACCGAGTGAATATCGCAAGAGTAATATATGATCACTATAAGCGTATGCATGATTGTGAAAAATGAAGAAGACAAGCTGTCACAATGCCTTGATAGTCTGCGTTGTATTGCGGATGAGATTATAATAGTTGATACAGGCTCAACTGACGGAACGAAGACCATCGCATCCAGATATACTGACAGGGTAGTTGACTTTGCATGGACAGGGAGCTTTGCTGATGCGAGGAACTATGCATTTTCATTAGCGACATGCGATTACATCTATTCAGCAGATGCGGATGAAGAGCTTGATGCAGATAATCAGGCTAAGTTCATGGCTCTTAAAGAAGTCATGGATCCAGATATAGATATTGTTCAGATGTATTACTGTAATCAGCTTGAGAATAATACGATCTATAGCTTCGACAGAGAACTGCGTCCTAAGCTATATAAGAGATTACGTACCTTCATCTGGGAAGAATCAATTCACGAAGCGGTAAGATTACAGCCGGTTATATATGACAGCGAGATAGATATCATTCACAGACCGGGAACAGGGCATGCTGGAAGAGACCTTAAGGCATTCGAGAGTCGTATTGCCAGTGGTGCTACACTCAGCAGCCGACTGACAGAGATATATGCCAAGGAATTAATCATTGCAGGTACTAAGGAGAATCTTGTAATCGCTAAGGATTATT
>JAZLFL010000123.1:0-5276 GCA_045615825.1 Lachnospiraceae bacterium | reverse complement strand
GGAAGATAAAATATCTGCGGCTGAAGTGTCTGATCATCTCCTCAGCTCTTGACTTAGTCACGCCATATACTGACTGTGGATTAGTCTTATCATACTCCATATAAGGAGTCTCCTTGGTTCCATCGAATACGTAGTCTGTCGAGATATGTACAAGCTTTGCTCCCACTGCCTCTGCTGCAATTGCGAGGTTACGTGGGCCAAGTGAGTTAATCTTGAATGCAAGATCCTGGTTAGTCTCACATGCATCAACTGCTGTATATGCTGCACAGTTGATAATCGCATATGGCTTCTCAGCAGTAGCCAACTCCATAACTGCTTCTATATTAGTGATATCAAGCTCATCAACATCAGTATTGATGAATTCGAATCCTCTCTTGTCTGCATAGTACTTATTAATCTCTCTTCCAAGCTGGCCGTTGCAGCCAGTGATAATAATCTTCTTCATAATCTTCGCTCCATTTTGTCATATGATAGCCGTAGTTGCCGGCTCTTTTACCTGTTACTGCTTGTCCTCCAGAGTCCACTCATTCCAGTGCACCGATGGGTCCTCGTACTTATCCATAAACTTAAGCCCCAGATATACAATCTCATCCGCGAACTTGATCGCATTAACCTGCGTGATAACCGATACGAGCTTTGCCACCTTCAGGTTAGGAATGTGATTCATGGTCTCCATCGGGAAACGCTCGCGCACAATCACGCAATCCGGGAACTTATCCTCGTAGTTGAGCCCGTCGCGGGGGTGAGTCTTGATTATAACCGTGTAGTCGTCCTCATACTCATTCACGATATCCTTAAACAGTCTCTCCCTGGTCTCAAGGTCGCATAACGGTTCCGTCAGAATCATCACACATGGTTTATTATATCTTGTAGAATCCAACTGTCGCAACAGTTCCCCGGATTCTTGCAGGAAAATATCCACAATTATCTTATTCTGCTGCTCGGTAAGACCCTCATACAGTCCGTCAAAGCTGCATTCAACTATGTTTCCTGGCGGATTAACATTACAGGCAAGGTCATTGACTATATAGTCGATGCAGTATCTACTGTAACCATTCTCTATGAATATAAGGCCAGCCTTGGCTAACTTCCTCTTAAGTTCGAATGCTCCGGCATTAGAGGTTCTTGCCTGGTCATCAAGCTTATTGGTGTTAAGTCCATCCTCCAGGGCATGGTATCTAATCTTCTTATAATTCAGGTAATAACCTATTGGGTCTGAGTCGCAGAAGACATAGACATCATCGTAGGCTTTGAGGTTGACTGGTATGTAATTCTCCTGAAGCTTACCTAACTTTCTTGTATATATAACTCGCTGGATTAGGTTGAATATCAGATTGCCTCGGTCTCGGTGGTACTTCATCACCTCTTCAGAGCTTGTGTCCGGCTGCTCATCGTACCAGTATACGTCCCTGAATACTCCGGACTTCTCAGCGCGCTCCTTCATACCCGTGAAGTTGTTGGACATTGTACTAAGAATAAGAGTTGCCTCCCCTAAGTTATCTCCATGGAAGTGGAACTCACGTAGCAGACTTATATATACATGAAAAAACGTATGACAAATATAAACTCTGGACATTTACTCTCCTTTTTGTCCACAGGGGACGGTGGGCGGCACTTCGCAGGGGACGGGGCCGGCACTTTTATGTGCATTTCGTCTAACATCACTTCAGCTCATACACATATATCGTATATGGCGAGCTGTCGTCATTATATACACCCCGCAATTCAAGGTTCTTCTCTGCGGCATTGCTTAATTCAATACGCGAGAAGATATATCTGCAATCAAGAGCTTTAAGGCCGTTAATATCCGCCTTAAGACTCTTATCCTCTGGATCCATTACACGAAGTGGCGCATAGGTATTCTCATCATTACCGGAATACAGGCACACTCTGGCGCCCCAGCCTTCATAGTAATCCTTAAGTGAAGGGGAACCCTCGAAAGCTTCCTTCTCAATATTAATCCACTGCTGCTTATAATCTTCGGAATACATACCAAGATAACCATCGAGAGATGCTATTCCATTGAAATTGAGCACAGCTGGATGTATTCCATAAGCTACAGACCATTCGTTACCATAGTCGATATCATTTTTTACCTGATCAAATAACTTGGTCGAATAGAATTCGCGATAATTAACAATTCTAGTATCCCGATGCTTAATCAACTTATAAGCCTGGTTATAGACAGTGTAATAGAAGTCATTATAGGTCTGTGGGACAAGTGTCACAACGAGGAGGGCGATTGTTGCTACCAGTGGCGCTATGACAAGCACAATTGACCTGACCCGGCTGTCCGGCTCGCTGCCTGCCTGATTATTACCGCTATTAACAGTCTGTGCATCCGCCCAGTCAGTGATTCTTACACAGATAAGGAACAGCATCGAATACCACAGAAACGGATTGAAGAACGAGGTTCTCGAGAAATCAAATCCCTTAAGCGGTGGCACTATTGTCTCAAGCAGCGTCCTGAATGGGCTGAATTCACACAGTCCGAATATAAGACAGTTGAATACTATCCAGGCAAAAATGAGGTTAACTGGGTCTGTTAATCTGGCTGACCTCTTATGACCTATATTGATTATTATTAAGGCAATTATTACCACTATCAGTATGAAATATGTGTGACTGTCCTCACTATGGAAGGATGCATCCATTAATTCCGAGAATGCAAGCTTAATGCTCTGGGCAAGCGTTAGATTGCCACGAACCATTGTTGTTCTGATTGTAATGGTATCATCGAATAACATTGCTTTAAAGAGCCTGTATTCGAATGTGATATAGCCTGCTGCCAGTACACAGATTGATGCGAATATACTACGAGGAAACTTCCTGTCCCTAATCCAGAGAATTATTACTGCCGCACACATATACGCCAGGATGAAGAATCCGTGGTATGAGAAATATGACAGTAACGGATATAAGAACACACCTATATATAGCGGCAGACTTCGGTGCAACGTAAGGCTCCCTGATGCGGCCTCTGATATGCCTCTGGTCTCCTGCTCTGCCATATATAAGCGTCTTAAAAGAAGCACAATAACAGGCATTGATGTGAAAGCAATTCCATATGTTGGGAATACCGGAATAAGTCCATATGCCAGACCTATTATTACAGCTAACGCATGGTATCTTGGGAATCTCTCACCATATATGTCTCTTACAAGAAGGACAAAGCCTGTAAGACCAATCAGAATCTTAAGGAACATGCCTATCATATAAGCTGTGAAGCTAGGGAATATGATATAAAGCAGGTTATAAAGTAAGAATTCTGAACCCAGGAGGTCTCTGTTAATACCGTGAAGCATCGGCATGGTAACACCATGCGCAAACCACGCATTATTCAGCTTTATCATCTGATAATGGGCAACGAAAAGATCCAGATTATCATGAATCTGGATATAACTGTCCTGCCCAAATATCGCGAACACCAGCGCCTCAGCCAGAAGCACCGCACCAGCGATATACATGTACCAGTATTTAGTTAGATTATTTTTTATACTATTCAATGGTTTCTAACCTCGGTTGGTACGCTTTGCAATAGTTTTTGTCCTAGGGGGTGGGCGGCACTGGGGCTGCGCCTCATATCAGCTGTTTAAAGACGTCCCCGCGTTCCTCAAAGTTCTTGAAATATCCATAGGAAGCTGCTGCCGGCGACAGGATTATCGCGCCCTCATTAGTTATTTCCCTGGCCTTATTAACAGCGGCCTTAAGATCCTCAACATAATATGCTGACTCAAGCTCACTGATGCCCTCTGTATCATAGATTCGCTTGCCGGATTCATACATGCACACGTAGTTGTATTCCCCATGCGCCTTCATGAAGTCTATAAGCTTCGTGTAATCAATTCCTCTGTCCATTCCGCCGATTAACAGCGTCCTGGCATCCTTAATGCTAAGTGCTGCACTAATTGCTGCCTCCGGAATGGTCGAGATGGAGTCATCGTAATAGCTCACAGGGCCTTCTGTCTTAACAAGCTGAAGCCTGTGGCTTAAGCCCTCGAACTCACTAATGGCCGCTCTAACCGCCTCCGGCTCACAGCCATAATCCTCAGTCGCAATTCTATACACGAATTCAGCATTGAACTGATTGTGCTCACCGTTAATCTTAAGCTCATAATGCCCAACATTCTTAAGGCCAATCACAATCTTCGTACCCTTTGTTGCAATCTCAGGCACATTGTCGCCACAGTAGAAGACATCGCCCGGGATCTGATACGTCGCCACATGCGATTTCCCCGTGAAGTACTTCTCCACCGTCTTATAATAGTCCAGATGCTCCTCGAAGAGATTGAGGAATATACCTATATGTGGTGACACCGTATTATGGCAAAGCTGATGGCAACTCATCTCGTAGACAACGATAGTGTCCTTAGTCATCGTGTCATAATAATCAAGGCATGGCTGACCTATGTTACCAAGAAGTAATACTGGTCTGTCAGTACATTTACTGAGTACTGTAAAAAGCATTGAACTGGTCGTACTCTTACCCTTAGTACCAGTAATACCGATTACCTGGTCCCTGTATTTCTCAAGAAAAATCTGAGTCTGGGATGAATACTTTGAATCATCCTCCTCCATAACAATCCCAGGGCTTTTGATAATCAGGTCATAGGCCGATTCGTCAATGCCATCTCTTTTTCCTTCATATATATCTATGCTGGCGGCCTTCGTGGCGCGCATGAAGAAGTCCTCGCTTGACTTGCCTTCGCGGCCATAACCCCATATTAAGATTCGTTTGTTGTCGAAGTTCATATATCTGTTCCTTCTTGGGCGGTAATTTCGCTGCCTGCCGATTGCATTATCCATTATAAGCGGCTGATGTCAGCAAGCTCGCCTAATGCACTAATTCCCATCTTCACTATCTTATGGATATTAATACTGTTCGTGCCAGCCTGTCGTGGCCTGAAGGTGATTGGCAGGAACTTAGTCGCGTAATTTTTGATAAGAAGTCCTGTGAGAGCGATATTGGTCAGGTTGTATCCCTCAGGGATGCGGTTAAGTGAATCGCTAAGTGCATCGCGGCGCATAAGCCTGTACGGCGTGTTCACATCCTCTGCGCTCACATGGAAGGTCAGTAAGAGTGTCAGGCGGACGAACAGCGATACTACCCTTCTTGCCATTCCATCACGTCTGTTGATGCGGCTTCCGATTATTGCGTCTGCGGACTTCCTCGCCTCCCAGAAGGCTTCGAACTCATCTGCCAGCGTCTGGCCATCGGAATCGGTCTGGAAGATGTAGTCTGCGTTCTGCTTAATGGCATAGCTATAACCATAGTA
>JAZLFL010000122.1:0-4978 GCA_045615825.1 Lachnospiraceae bacterium | reverse complement strand
GGCCATTTTTCAGAGCATCTCGGAAGATGTATCTATGAAGGCTTATATGTAGGAGAGAATTCAGATATTCCTAACGTGAATGGTATGCGTAAGGATGTAGTGGATGCACTTAAAGAGATGCAGGTACCACTGCTCAGATGGCCAGGTGGATGCTTCGCTGATGAATATCACTGGAAGGATGGTATCGGCGATAAGGCTAACAGGAAGAAGATGGTTAACACTCACTGGGGTGGTGTAACAGAGGATAACAGCTTTGGTACACATGAGTTCTTTGAGCTCTGTAAGCAGCTTGGCTGTAAGACATATGTTAATGGTAATGTAGGAAGCGGCACAGTCCAGGAGATGAGTGAGTGGGTTGAGTACATTACATTCGGTGGCTTAAGCCCAATGTCCGAGCTTAGAAAGGCTAACGGAAGTGAAGAGCCATGGACACTTGACTACTTCGGTGTAGGTAATGAGAACTGGGGTTGTGGCGGTAATATGACTCCAGAGTACTATGGCAATCTCTACAGAAGATATCAGACATATGTTAGAAACTATGATGAGAGCAAGCCTGTTAAGAAGATCTGTGGTGGTGCCAATGGTGATGATTATCACTGGCAGGAGAAGGTCCTTGAGACATGCTATGACCATACACCTAAGCAGGCTCATGGTCTCATGGACTTAATATCGTTCCATTTCTATACAGTTACTCATGAGTGGGAGCGCAAGGGCAAGGCGACTGATTTCACACTGGATGAGTACTATAAGCTTCTTAAGAATACTCTTAAGATGGAGGAGCTTATAACAAGACATGGAGCTATCCTGCAGAAGTATGATCCAGAGGGTAAGGTTGGCTTCTCAATTGATGAGTGGGGAACATGGTTCGATGTTGAGCCGGGTACTAATCCAGGCTTCCTCTATCAGCAGAATACAATCAGAGATGCCATTCTTGCGTCCTTCAACTTCAATATTTTCAATAAGCACTGTGACAGGGTTAAGCTTGCATGTATCGCACAGATGTGTAATGTACTTCAGGCAGTTATTCTCACAGAGGGTGAGAAGATGGTTAAGACACCTACATATTACGCATTCCATATGTACCGTCACCATCAGGATGCAGAGCTTGTTGAGAGCAGCTTAAGCGGTATCACAGAGATTGGTTCTGATGAGGATAAGATCCCTGAGCTTACAGAGTCAGTATCTGTTAAGGATGGTCTCATCACAATTACAGTTACCAATCCTTCTGCAGATGCAGGTAAGGAGCTTGAGATCGACCTTGTTGCCAAGGATTCATATGAGGTAATTGAGGCTAATGTATTAACGGCCTCAGACATTCATGATCATAATACATTCGACAATCCTGAGGTTGTTACTGAGAAAGCATTTGAGGATTATACAGTATCTGGAGGAAGTATCAGGGTTACACTTCCAGCATGCAGTATTGTGGAGTTAAGAGTTAAGTAAAAGTAATGGCGACTAAGTTGCAGGCGGTTTTCAACAGAATATTGTTACTGCTAACGGTTATAGTATGTTTGTGCGGTTTATCAGCCTGCAGTAGCAGGGGTAAGATAGATTCTGGTGTTGCAATAAGACCTAATGGCGGTGTAATTGCGGGCGGTCCGGTAAGTATGGCTGAAGGCCAGTCTGGTAAGGCCGCAGGAGGCGGAAAAAACAAGGAAGGTAATGCAAAGGAGATTAAGAATATCTGCATTGTCTATACCGGTGATGTTCATGGATCTATTGCCAATGGCGGTAAGGGAGACTTCTACTATAAGGAGGATAAGCTTACCTACTCATCGGTTGCAGGCTATAAGATGGAGCTTCAGTCCGAGGGAAATGCAGTATTTTTGGTTGATGCAGGGGACAGCCTCTATGGTAATAAGTATGCTGCAGCTTCAGAGGGTCAGGTGATTGTGGACCTTATGAATGAAGCAGGGTATAATGTGGCAGTTCCGGGAGATACTGATTTCGGCTATGGAATGGACCGCTTTAGGGAGCTTACTGAGAAGTCCAATGCGACTTATGTATCCTGCAATCTGTATAATTCAGAGGATGGCGTGGGACTGCTTCCAAGCTACTGTATACTTGAATCAGGTGGAGTGAAGGTTGCATTTGTAGGAGTGGTTACTCCGGATGCAGTTGCGTCAAAGAGCCGTTTCCTTCATGCATTTGTTAATGAGGACGGCGAGAAGATATATGACATACTGTTTGACGAGACCGGCGATAAGCTGTACTCAGCTGTTCAGAAGGCTGTAGATGCAGCTAAGAGTCAGGCAGACTATGTAGTGCTTGTTAGTCACTTAGGGGCAGAAGCTGATGGGGATTTGACAGCCCGCCCCGAGCCTTTCAGCAGTAAAGCGCTTATCATGAGTACTAAGGGCATTGATGTTTGCATTGATGCACATGCTAATAATGCGATTGAAGGTGAACTTGTGCCTAATATGGCGGGGGGAACGGTTGTGCTTACATCTGCCGGTAAGAATCTTGAGGCTTTTGGTGAGATAAGGATATCAAAAGGTGGTAAGATTTCATCGAAGCTGATAAAGAGTTATGATTACAGAGCTGATAAGGTATATGAGCTCGAGAGAGAAATAATAGGGGAATAATAATGGAAAAGAGAAATTCGTTTAAGGGATCGTTGGGATTCGTACTTGCGGCGGCGGGAAGTGCTGTCGGACTTGGTAATATATGGAGATTCCCATATCTTGCTGCCAAGGACGGTGGTGGACTGTTCCTGTTTGTCTACATCGTGCTTGCACTTACTTTCGGTTTCACGCTTCTTACAACTGAGGTTGCAATCGGAAGAAAGACCAAGCAGAGTCCGCTTACTGCATACGGCTATGTTCATTCAAAGTGGAAGTCACTTGGTATCTTAGGATGTCTTGTGCCGATGATTATCATGCCATATTACAGTGCGATTGGTGGCTGGGTAATTAAGTACTTCACAGTATATCTTACTGGTCAGGGAGTGGCAGCAGCTGAGGATGGATACTTTGGCGGCTTCATCACAGGTACATCTGCGCCAATTATCTATATGGTGATTTTCCTTGCTATCTGTGCTTACTTCATTATCCGTGGTGTTAATGATGGTATTGAGAAGATGAGCCGTATCATCATGCCTGCGCTTGTTGTGCTTGTTATTATTATCTCGGTATTCGCTCTTACAATTAAGTACCAGGATGGTGACAGCTTAAGAACTGGACTTCAGGGTCTTAAGATATATGTTGTACCTGATTTCACAGGAATAACAATAAGCGGATTCTTATCTGTGGCACTTGATGCGATGGGACAGTTATTCTACAGCTTATCAGTAGCCATGGGTATTATGATTGCTTATGGTTCATATGTTAGTGATGAGTCTAATCTTGTTAAGTCAATTAACCAGATTGAGATATTTGATACACTTATTGCATTCCTTGCAGGCGTTATGACAATTCCTGCGGTATATGTATTCATGGGAAGAGAAGGTATGTCGGCATCAGGTCCAAGCCTTATGTTCGTATCCCTTCCTAAGGTATTCGTTGCAATGGGACCAATCGGTAACTTCATTGGTATTCTGTTCTTCGCAATGGTACTGTTTGCTGCTATTACAAGTGCTGTATCAATCCTTGAGGCAGTTGTATCAAGCATTATGGATCAGTTCAGGGTATCACGTTTGAAGGCGACAATCATTGAGGGCGTCATCGCACTTGTTGTTGGCGTTATCGTATGTCTTGGCTACAATGTATTCTATTTCGAGAAGACTCTTCCTAATGGGGCAGTAGCGCAGGTGTTAGATATCCTTGATTACATCAGTAACAATATCTTAATGCCAGTTGCTGCAATCTTCACATGTATCTTAATTGGATGGATTGTTAAGCCGGATTACATTATTGGTGAGTGTGTTAAGAATGGTGAGAAGTTCGGCCGTGAGAAGCTCTACAGAGTCATGATCAGATTCGTTGCACCAGTTCTGTTATTCATTCTTCTTATTAAGGCCGTTGGCCTTATGCCTAATCTGTAAAATATGCAGGATATAATTATTGGTAATATTTTGTCTTTTGGCTCGGCCTGTTTTACCATGGCGGCCAACTGGACGAACAGCAAGAATAAGAGCTATATGTTCCAGTTCTGGCAGTGCATGATACTGGCACTGGCCAATTATTTCTTCCATTCCTACGCAGGTATTACGACACTTGTGCTGTGTGCGCTCCGTAATCTGATGATTGGGAAGGGTAAATACACCAAAAACTGGTGTATATTCTTCATGGTTGTTATTGGAGCAGTGGGATTGGCTATCAATAACAAGGGAGTTCCGGGGATATTACTTGTTATCGCAACCGTCGGATATACCTGGGGAAGCTTCGTGTGTGTGAAGCCGATGGCAGTTAAGACAAACATACTTATTAACCAGTTATGCTGGGGGATATATGAGGGCTTCGTGCTGGACTTTGTATCCCTGATTACAGAGATTGTAACAGCTACTGTACTGCTCGTATCTATGATAAAAATTAAGCTTGGTGACAGGGTGTAAATTACACCCCGTCACTTTTTTTGTTGCAGTAATTATGGTATTATTATCTATGTATGTAAATTAGTGAGATTATGCGCTAATGGCGATTAGAAAGGAAAATATATATGGCAGCACTTAGTAAGAAACCGACTACAGGAATGAAGGATATTCTTCCACAGGAGATGAAGATTCGTGATTATGTTATTGGCGTAATCCAGGAGACATATGCACAGTTTGGATTCACTCATATTGAGACACCATGTGTTGAGAATATTAATAACCTTAACTGTAAGGCGGGTGGAGAGAATGAGAAGCTTATCTTCAAGATTATGAAGAGAGGTGAGAAGCTCAACTTAGAGACAGCTAAGGAAGAAAATGACCTTACTGATTCAGGACTTCGTTATGACTTAACAGTTCCACTTGTAAGATTCTACTCTAATAATTCAGCATCACTTCCAAGTCCATTCAAGGCATTACAGATTGGACCTGTATGGAGAGCTGACA
>JAZLFL010000121.1:0-4013 GCA_045615825.1 Lachnospiraceae bacterium | reverse complement strand
CATAAGCCAAATCTTTAGGAAGTACTGCAAGATTAGCCTGAGCATATCCAGGGCACATTCCCGAAGTATGAGTAGTAATCTTACCCTCTCTGATAAGCATTCGTGCTTCCTTAGGTGTCATTGTTTTATAATCCATTAATAGCCTCCCATTTTAAAGGTCTTCTTAAAGAAAAGTCTGATAGCCGCAAAACCAGTATTAATTCCCTTAATCTTATCCCTAAGCGCCTGGAATTCATTGAATTCTTCTATATAAAGGCGCTGTGCTTCTTCCACTGATACCGCTTCGAATATAACCTTCTCTCCTGGCTTCCTCTGAACAAACTTTGGAATATCCCTTCCAATCACAGTAGCTATCTTAGTGTAACCGCCAGTTGTCTGTCTGTCCGACAGAAGAACAATTGGCTGTCCCTGTGAAGGTACCTGAATTGAACCGTAGGCAATTCCATCTGATATGATATCAGAACCATTCTCATTATGAGCTATGGTCTCACCATTAAGTCTGTATCCCATTCTGTCACACTGATTGGTCACTTCATACTCACTTCCAAGGAAAGTACGCAAACCGCCCATTGTGAAATAATCATCCTGCGGGCCCAATACAACCCTTATCTTACTAACAGGCTTGGCATATATAGGCTTCTCATATACTCTCTTCTCAAGGTGAAGGAGAGTCGGAACATTACCGCCTATAGGAAGCTCGTCACCATTAGCAATCTTCCTTCCCTGGTGTCCGCCAAGCTCACTCTTAACATCTGTCGATCTTGATCCCATAACAACCGGAACATCAACACCACCCGCAATACTTAAATATCCCCAAACACCATCCTTGGAGAATCCGAGCTTAAGTACATCACCTTTATGAACCTGAATGGCATGATACATCTGAATTGGTACATCATTAAGAGTTGGTGCAAAATCAGCACCTGTTATGGCTATAACGCCATCCTCAGTAAACTTAATTGTTGGTCCCATAACAGCGAACTCAATCACTGCTTCATTATCAAAATTATCAACAAGGACGTTGGCAATTTCATATGCTCTCTTATCCATGGCACCACTTACATGGAAACCAAATCTCTGATGGCCCATTCGTCCTCTGTCCTGAACTGTTGTCAGGACTCCACTATTAACAAAAATAATACTCATTATATTGTCCTAACCTTAAATTCATAGGCATTCTTCTTCTCTAATGCCTCTATCTCTCTAAAAGTAGCTTCATCAATAGGTATGAACTGAATATGATCACCAGCTTCATATGGAATAGCCGGATTACGCGCAGGATTATATGCCTTAACAGGTGTTGTTCCTATAATCTGCCATCCAGCAGGCGACGCTACCGGATATAATCCCGTCTGCTCGCCACCAATACCTACAGAGCCTGCCGGAATCTGCGCTCTTGGAGACTCAAGTCTTGGTGTGAAAAGTCTTGGATCAAGTCCACCAAGATATGGGAAACCAGGCTGAAAACCTAACATATAGATAAGATATGCCTTAGATGAATGAAGCTTAATTACCTCTTCCGGTGTCATACCTGCATTCTTGGCAACAAATTCCAAATCAGGTCCGTGCTTACCTCCGTAGCAAACCGGAATCTCTATTACCCTCTTGCTCTCATCATCTGAAACGTCAACATTCTGAAGCTTCTCGTTAATAATCTCTGTTATCTTCTCATAGGATAATACTCTTGGGTCATAAGTTATTAATGCTGATCTGAAAGTCGGAATAACTTCAATTATACCAGCAGCTGACCCATTCATCGCCTGAGTAAATCCTGATATAAGCGAATTAATCTCGCCACTTATCTCATTACCAAATTCAACAATAACACTGCACTCTGCAGCAGGTAGAATTCGTGGATACTTAACCTTGCTCATATATTACCTTCCTAATATGGATAAAACTGCCCCTTGACTAGGATAATTGTATGATTGTATACAATGTGTATTGCTATTTTAACCTAAATTCCTCTAAAAATCAATTTTTTCTTTGCATTACATATCGTATAATGGTAATTGACAATCTGCTTTAAGTATTAGACTGGAGGAAAAAGTTATGGCTTTTGAAAATTTCAAGCTTGCAACTTATATCAGGGCGTATGATATGAATGAAATGAGCGATGAAGCAATAGGCAATATGCTCGATGAGTTCATGGGTAAAATACACACTGACAAAATATATATTGAGAACCATCGTGGTGCAGTCACCATCCCACCAGAGCGATTAAAAAGTGTCAAAGCACTTGTAGAAAGCCGTGGTCTTATCGCAGCAGGCGGTATCACATGTACTTCACTTGTTAATGATATAAGAAAGCCTGCTATTTTTGATACCTACTGTTATACCGACCCGGCCCACAGGAAGGAAGCCCTTGAGCTCTTTTCCGAACTGGCTTCTGTGTTCGATGAGATCATACTGGATGACTTCTACTTCACAGCCTGTAGATGTGAAATGTGCATCAAGGCTAAGGGTAAGCTTTCATGGAAAGAATACAGACTTAATCTCATGGAAGAATTCGCCAGGGAATCTATGGCCGCTGCAAAATCGGCTAATCCTAATGTGCGTTTTGTAATCAAATATCCTAACTGGTATGAAAGCTATCAGGAGGCCGGATTTAATCCAGGTAAGCAGAAAGATATCTTCGACAGCATCTTCACAGGTACTGAGACACGTACCCCATATAGTCAGCAGCATCTTCAGCGATATGAGTCTTTCTCAATTATGAGACTTATGGATCATATAGCTCCAGGACGTAACGGAGGCGGTTGGATTGATCCATTTGGTGCAGAAGCTAATATCTCCTTCCTGCTTGAGCAGGCTGAAGCTACGCTTCTTGGAAAAGCCAAAGAACTAATGCTGTGGAATCTCCCACTTTTCAATGAATCAGATATGATCAACGCACTGGGAAGCTTCCTTAACAGGCTTGATAAAAAATTAGGCGAACTTGGTACTCCAATAGGCATTAAGACCTGGGAGCCTTATGATGGTGATGGTGAGGATCAGCTGTATAACTATCTGGGCATGTGTGGTATTGCCATTGATCCATATCCGGAATTCCCTGCAGATGCCACCACTGTCCTCTTCACAGAGTCTACTGCCGAGCGTGAGGATTCAATAGTTATCCTTGAAGAATATGTCCGTAATGGTGGCAATGCTATTGTTACCTTAGGCTATTTCAAAAAGATGTATGAAAAGGGAATTAAAGATATTACTTCTGTAAGATTAACTGGAAGACATGTGATTGGCAGCAGATACATGGTTCAGAATGCTAACAGTTGGAATACCATTAATGAATATGATAACCATCTGCCTGTTATGTATGAGATTATAACCTACAAGACCAATTCCACACATAGCGATATATCGCTAGTCGCGGACGAGAACAATTTCCCTGTTATGACTGAGGATAATTATGGTAATGGTCGCTTCTTCATACTTAATGTTCCAGAGAATTTTGCTGATTTATATAAGCTTCCTTTAGAAGTTGTCCGCAATATAGCAAAGCATATGTCTATGGGACAGGATGTGTATGTGGGAAGCACTCCTAAGCTTGGCTTCTACCCATATGATAATAACCGATATGTCCTTTCATCCTACTCAGATAAAACTATGGCAGTTCAGATTGTAGTTCGAAGAGAGGCAAAGGGAATACGTGATCTGGATACGGGAGAATTAATAACTGCCGCTCTTCCACTTCCTCTTCCGAATCACATGTTCGATGGCGTCACCGATATATATGAAGATCCCGAATATGCATATACTGTCGACTTAGGTCCTGGCAGCACAAAGATATTCGAAGTAATTAGATAGCAAAATAATTTAGCTGCATATCCCATATGGATATGCAGCTGTTTTCATGTAATTATGAATTATTCGATTGTAAATTATGCATTAACAATATGTACAAAGTCTCAGCCGGATTTGTAATTCAGTCCATACATCGATTGGAATCATCTTCTCTGCGACAAATCACTTTATCCCAGTGTTCTATCACTTTCTTCGCTATAATTGGATCATAC
>JAZLFL010000120.1:0-3786 GCA_045615825.1 Lachnospiraceae bacterium | reverse complement strand
CTTGGAGTGTTCTTAATAATTGCAGCCATTATGGCGATTTCGGTTATTATTCTTTACTTCACTGTTAACGAGCCTAAGGCAGTTGCAGAGGTTAAGAAATATGAGGAGGAGCATCCGGAAGAGCAGCTTGAGGAAGTGGATGAGAGCACAGGAGAGACATATCTGCCTAAGGATGTTAAGAAAAGTCTTATATTCCTGCTTTGTTCAATTGCGCTCTGGTATGTTGGATATAATGCCATCACGACATCGTTCTCCAAGTTCGCCATGCTTGAGTGGAATATGAGCTTAAGCTCAGCCAATCAGTGCCTTACTGTAGCTATGGGCGCTGCAATTGTCTCATATATCCCTATTGGCGAGCTCGCTTCCAGGATTGGCCGTAAGAAGTCCATTATTATCGGAGTATTGCTCTTATCAGCCTGCTTCTCCCTGGGATTTGTGCTTAATTATGTATTACACGGATTCTCACCAATACTGCTTGTTGTATTCGCATTAATTGGAGTTGCGTGGGCAACCATTAACGTTAACTCGCTTCCTATGGTAGTTGAGATGTGTAAGGGCTCGGATATTGGTAAGTACACAGGTTATTACTATACCTTCTCAATGGCAGCACAGATTATTACGCCAATTTTATCAGGTATACTCTTACAGTACGTTGGATACTGGACACTGTTCCCATATGGAGCACTGTTTGTGTTCCTCTCATTTTTAACAATGCTTAAGGTAATGCATGGAGACAACAGACCGAATATGCCAGTTAACAGGCTTGAGATGTATGAGGCGATGGATGACTAATGATTAAAGCAATTATTATTGTTTGTTTTTTGGCAGCAATTATCCTGATGGTGCTATATATGATTGCACCTAATGATAAAAGAGACTGCACTAAGTTCACTAATGTGTGGATTGCGCACAGAGGACTCCATGAGGATGGCAATAAGAGTGGAACAGGAATATGTATTCCTGAGAACAGTATTGCGGCCTTTAAGAGAGTAAGAGAGCAGGGATATGGAGTAGAGCTGGATGTTCAGTACACTAAGGATGAGCAGCTTGTGGTATTCCATGATGCCAGCTTAAAGCGCATGTGTGGTGCTGATGTCAATGTAAAGGATCTGACATACGAAGAGTTAAGCGCCTATACGCTTGCAGGTACTGATGAGAGGATTCCACTATTTAAGGATGTCTTAGACACACTTAAGGATGTGCCGCTTATATGTGAGATTAAGAATCACAACGGCAATAAGAATGATAAGCTCTGTGCGGAGACTTATGCATTGCTTGAGACTTATGGTGGAGATTACTGTATTGAATCGTTCTCACCATTCTTGGTTCAGTGGTTTAAGAATAATCATCCAGAGGTGATAAGAGGACAGCTTTCGTGCGACTGTAAGGATGCAGATGTTGGAAAAGTATCAGGGTTTTTACTTACGCATCTGCTTGTTAATATGTTCTCAAGGCCTGATTTCATAGCATACAGGCACAAGGATACGAATAAATTAGGATTTATTCTGTGCAGGATAATATATCACCCGTTACTTGTAGGCTGGACAGCCCGCGGCAAGGAGGAGCAGAACAGCGCTGGAAGGAAGTTTGATTCTGTGATTTTTGAGCTTTTTCCAGACGATAATCCTGTAGAGTAATATTGCAAATAGACCCTGCTCAAGGTATAATCTTAAGTGGAGTGCCCAGGTGGTATTCCATTGAGGAAATACAGATGAGCGACATATCATACAGCGAGAAAAGACGGCGCAGAGTTAAGCGCCTGAAACGCATGATTGTGATTGCATTTTTCACTGTGGTGACTATTCCAATAGCGCTTTGTATATATCTTGGATGCACACTTTATGGTGTGACTAATGACCTGGCAGAGATTACTTCCCAGTATGAAGCACAGCTTACGATTACTGATGATCTTCAGAGGAAACTTGAAGAAGAGAAGATGGCCAGGGTTGCAGCTGAGGCCGAATCTGGAGAGGCTGCTGTTGATCTTAATATCATGCCGGCTGAGCCTGCTTCAACTGTTGATGATGATGCGGAGGCCATGCCTGAGGAAGAGGACGGAATCAAGAAGGTATATCTTACCTTCGATGATGGTCCGAGCATATATACCGAAGAGATACTTGATATTCTGGATCAGTATGATGCGAAGGCTACTTTCTTTGTGACGGGAGAAGCTGCCGTGGAACATCCTGATAGATACAAGATGATAGTGGACAGAGGTCATTCCATAGGAATGCATTCCTACAGTCATAAGTACGGCGAGGTATACCGTAATAAGGATAACTTCGTTAGGGATTTTAATAAGATAAGAGATTTTCTGACAGAGGCAACAGGCGTAACGCCTGTTATCTATAGATTCCCAGGGGGAAGCAGTAATACTGTTAGTGCAACCGATATGGATGAGTTGTGTGAATATCTTAATGAGAATGGTATTCATTATTTTGACTGGAATGTATCCAGTGGTGATGCAACCAGCCAGACCTTATCAAGGGATCGAATTGTAGCCAACTGTCTTGCAGGTATATATAGTCATGATGATTCGGTAGTGCTGCTACATGATACATCTGCCAAGTATACAACAGTTGCTGCATTACCAGTTATATTGGAGCAGTTGAAGGGATTGGAGAACATTGAGGTCTGTGCTATTACAGCCAGCACCCCGGTGGTTCAACATAGAGAGATTAAGGAGAGTGAGTAATGGGATTTTTTCAAGACTTAAAAGAAGATTTATCGCAGGCTGTTAGTGAACTTGTTCCAAGCGAGAGCTTCGAGGAGGAAGTAGTCGAAGTTGAAGAGGCTGCAGAGATATTTGAGGAGCCAGCTATTGATACAAAGGCATTAGATGAGGAAGCATTATTCGCAGCCGCTGAAGAGTCAATGGGCATTGAGCATGTTAGCGACATTGAGAGCATGATTGCTGCTTCAGAGGATATGGATAAGGAATATATAACTCCAGCTGTTGAGATTCCTGCATATGTAGAGGAAGAGGCATTGACTGAGCCAGAAGAGTTCGTTGAAGAAGAGGCTGAAGAGTATGTAGTAGAAGATGATCCTGAAGAATATGTTGATAATGATTTATTAGTTGAGGAACCAGTGGAAGAGCCAGTGTACGAGGAACCTGTCGTAGAGACAGTCATCGAAGAACCGGTATACGAGGAGCCTGTAGCTGAGCCAGTAATTGAAGAGCCAGTTACTCCGGTTGTTCCAGTAATGCCTGCTGTAGAGCCAGTTCCTGAACCAGTATATAACCCAGTAGTAGATCTTTCAGCTTATGAGGAGCCAGTTATGACTAATGAATATATTTCAGATGAAGTAGCAACAATTACCAAGATGATGACTGTTAATGGTGACATTATCAGTGGTGGTTCAGTAGATGTTATCGGTGCAGTTAACGGTAATATCGAGGTTAAGGGAAGTCTTAATGTGAGCGGTTCAATCAAGGGTAATGCATCAGCTTCAGAGATTATTGCCAATAATGCAAGAGTTGATGGTGATCTTAATAGTACAGGTGCTATCAAGATTGGCAGCAACACTGTAGTACGTGGTAATGTCTATGCAACAAGCGCTGTTATCGCAGGCGCTGTTAAGGGTGATATCGATGTACATGGTCCAGTTATCTTAGATTCATCAGCAATTGTAATGGGTGATATTAAGTCTAAGACAGTTCAGATTAATATCGGAGCAGCTATCGAGGGTAGATGCTCACAGTGCTACGCAGATGTTAGCCCAACTAATTTCTTCAAGGATTAATAGGGGGAGAATCATGAAGAGAATTTTACTTAAGTTAAG
>JAZLFL010000119.1:0-12316 GCA_045615825.1 Lachnospiraceae bacterium | reverse complement strand
GTTCGGATTATCTGAGAAGTCAGGTATTGAGATAGAAGAGTCAGAGCCAGAGGTATCAGATGCGTACCCAGTTCTGTCTGCGATTGGACAGGGTACTAATAACTTCACAACAGTTGGACTTGCCAGATACATAACAACGGTTGCTAACAACGGAACATGTTATAAGTTAAGTGTATTAGACCGTGTATCTGATTCTAATGATAATCTGATTAAGGACTTCACACCTCAGATTCGTAATGTTGTTGATCTTCCAAGTGCTTATTGGAATTCAATCCATTCCGGTATGAAGAGAGTAGTTGAGAAGAAGGCATATTATAACAACCTTGGTATTACAGTAGCTGGTAAAACTGGTACAGCACAGGAGTCTAAGAGCAGAACTAACCACGCTTTATTCGTTAGCTATGCTCCTTACGAGAATCCACAGATTGCTATCGCGACTCGTATAGCCTTTGGTTATTCTTCGGATTATGCTGCAAGAACAACCAAGGATGTATATAAGTATTACTTCAAGATAGAAGATGAGGATAGTATTGTAACAGGTACTGCTAATACTCTTAATGACGTAGTAGTTGCTGCAGGTGACTAATAATAGGGGCGGAAATTAGTTATGGTAATTATTAAAAGTTATCAGGGTGGTATTTCATTACACGTAAATAATGTGACACCGTTTGACGAGTTAATAGTAGAGATTGCTGATAAATTCGAAGAATCCAGAAAGTTCTTTAAGAATGCATCCGTTGCAATCTCTGTTGAGGGAAGAATATTATCTCAGGATGAAGAAATTGTTCTGATTCAGACCATTGAAGAGCATTCTGACCTTAATATTATCTGCCTTGTTGGTAAAAATGAGGAGACTAACAAGAAGTTCGTTAAAGCTCTTAAGCGAGTTGAACAGCAGTATGAGGAGGCTAACTGCAGATACTACAGGGGGAATGTGAATAATGATCAGATGATAGACAGTGATGGCAATCTGATTATTATTGGTAATGTACATAAAGGTGCTACAATTGCAGCTGCCAAGGATATTATTGTACTTGGTGAGCTTAATGGTGAAGCCTATGCCGGATTATGTGGTGAATCAGGACATTTTGTATGCGCTGTAAGAATGAATCCGACCTTATGCAAGATTAATTCAAAGGAATTTAAGATTAGTAAAAAGGGCTTGTTTGATAAGAGTAAGAATGAACCCTGTATTATATATGAGAAGGATGGAATCCTTAGTAGTGAGATTCTTAATCCGGAAAGCTTATTAAATGTTACGACAGTATAGAATTATAAATTACAATTTCAAATTGATAATATTCGTCGTTGCTTTATCCTTCATTGGCTATTTTGCGATTGGAAGTGCAAAGCAGTCAGTTCAGGATCGTCAGTTATACGGAATCATAGTTGGAATAATACTTATGATTATTGTTTCGCTTATCAATTATAACTGGTATGCGTATATGAAATGGATATTATATGGCGCAAATATTGCCTTCTTAATAGCGGTGTTAATAGCCGGTGTAGAGGTTAACGGATCAAAGAGATGGATCAATATTGGATTCCAGTTTCAGCCTTCTGAGCTGGCCAAAATTCTGTTGATTTTGTTCTATGCACAGTTTATTATGAAGTATAAAGATAAGATAAATACCTTTAAAATGTTAGCAATAATGTTCGTTTTACTAGGTATTCCGCTGTTCTTAGTATTCAGTGAACCGGACTTATCTACTTCTATTATGATAGTCGTTACATTCTGTGTAATGATCTTCATAGGAGGTCTCGATTATACTTATGTTCTTATTGTATTAGGAACAATTATTCCACTTGGAATCGTATTTTTCAGTATTATTATGCAGGAAGGTCAGAGTGTCTTGGAGGGTTATCAGATTACCCGTATTCAGGCCTGGCTCAATCCTGAGAAATTTGCAGATTCGGCAGCTTATCAGCAGCTTAATTCGATAACAGCTATTTCTTCAGGTATGCTTACTGGAAAAGGACTTAATAATAATATTGTTGCATCTGTTAAAAATGGTAACTTTATTTCCGAGCCACAGACAGACTTTATATATGCTGTAATTGGCGAAGAGATGGGCTTTGTTGGGGCAGCCGCGGTTATTATTTTATTAACACTTATAGCTATAGAGTGTATGAGAGTGGCGAGATTTTCGCCTAATCTGTCAGGTGCAATTATTGCCAATGCAATGGGTGCTTTAATAGCTATCCAGGGCTTCATGAATATCGCTGTTACAACAGGATTACTGCCTAACACCGGTATTCCGCTTCCTTTCGTAAGCTATGGACTAACGTCCTTAGTGAGTCTCTATATTGGGATTGGGGTTGTACTCAATGTAGGGTTACAGGGAGATAAGCGTAAGAAGAGCACAATGGACGATTAATTGGAGGGGTCATAATGAATATAGCGTTACTAGCTCATGATAACAGAAAGAAATTAATGCAGAATTTCTGTATTGCATATAGGGGTATTCTTAGCAAAAACAATTTATATGCTACTGGCACAACAGGAAGACTCATTGAAGAGGTAACCAATTTATCTATTCATAAATTTTTAGCAGGTCATCTTGGCGGCGAGCAGCAGATAGGTGCCCAGATTGAGACTAATTCAATCGATCTTGTTATTTTCCTTCGTGATCCACTGACTCCTAAGAGCCATGAGACCGATCCTAATAACATTTTCAGATTATGTGATATTCACAATATTCCACTTGCAACTAACCTTGCAAGCGCTGAACTATTAATCAAATCTCTTGATCGTGGAGATCTTGAGTGGCGTGAAATGTATAAGTAAAATGCGTAGAAAAATTGCTTCTATTTTATTAATTATATATGGAGTTGTAATATTAGCCGGATGTGGCAAGAGTAATCTTATGATGGAATATAAATCAGTCAATTCCATTACTTCCTCTAATTCGGTTAGTAACAAAATAGAACCATTTGCAACCAATTTATGTGTTGTTAACGAGAATATTGATGGCGAGACCGGTGTGACTATAGAGGATCAGTCATCTGCCGGCCTGTTTGATGTTGCCCATAACAGAGTATTATATGCCAAGGATATTCATATGCAGGTTCATCCCGCTTCACTTACCAAGGTTATGACTGCTTTAATTGCTCTTAAGTATGGTAATACTGAGGATGTTATTAACTGTACAGCAGATGTTGAAGACCTTGAGTACGATGTTGCCAAGGTAGGGCTTTCAGCTGGTGATCAGCTCACTATGAATCAGGCTCTTCATGCACTTTTAATTAATTCTGCTAATGATGCAGCTATTGCTATAGCTATTCATGTTGCTGGAAGTGTAGAAGAATTCTGTAACATGATGAATAAGGAAGCGCAGATGCTTGGCGCTACTAACACACATTTTGTGAATCCTAATGGTCTTACAGCTGACGATCATTACACAACAGCTTACGATCTGTATCTAATTACAAATGCAGCTATGAAGTATGAGACTTTCAATGAAATAGTCCATATGGATAGTTATGATACAGTATATAATAACAGCCTCGGCGCAGAGAAGAAGATGTCTTTTAAGACAACTAATTTATTCTTAAGGGGCGACTATCAGGCACCTGATAATGTAACAGTTATAGGTGGTAAAACTGGTACAACTCAGGCTGCAGGAAACTGTCTTATTCTTATTACAAAGGATACTTCTGGTAATCCATATATTGGCATTATTATGAGGGCTACAGAGCGTGCAATTGTTAATGAAGAAATGGCCAGAGTATTAAGAGAGATTAGATAGTATAATTGTTCCACAATTAATATAATTCATTGTAAATTTACAACTATTTTTATTGTATTTTACTCGGATTTTATGTATAATTTTAACTATCAACAGAGCTTAGGTTCTGATTTAGGAGGTTACGCCAATGATACAGTTAATCGTAGGAGAAGAAGGCAAGGGCAAGACAAAGCATTTGCTTGATAAGGTTAACAATGATGTGAAGGAAGCTTCAGGAAATATTGTTTTCCTTGATAAGGGCAATAAGCATATGTTCGAACTTAATAATAAGGTTCGACTTATCAATGTTAGCGATTATGATTTCGCTAGTAATTCTGAATTTATTGGATTTATATACGGTATTATTTCTCAGGATCACGACATGCAGCAGATGTATATCGATGGACTTATGAAGTTAGCTAAGGTTAGCAAGGATTCTTTTGAAGATGTTGTTAAGAAACTTGGCGAAATCAGTGAGAAGTTCGGTTTTGATATTATCGTAAGTGCTTCAATCGATGAGAGCGAGCTTAGCGACGATCTTAAGAAGTGTGTAATCGTTTCATTATAATTTTTAGATTTTAATTATGATAACAAAGCCTCGGGATTATATTCCGGGGCTTAAATTTAGATTGGAGATATTCAATTTGGATAATGGAAAAGTACGACAGTTTCGTAAACCAGCCAATATTAATATCGGAATAATAGTTTTCTTAGTAATTCTGTTCTATATCATAGTATGTACTTTTATGTATTTCACATCTAAGCACATTATTGGATACCAGGTTAAGACAGGTTCTTTATCCGTATCTAATGTATATGAAGGAATTGCCTTAAGAGATGAGGTAATAGTCAATAGTACTGGAGCAGGCTATATCAATTATTACGCCAGAGAAGGTGAGAAGGTTGGTATGGGCAATGTTGTATGTACCCTTGATGAATCAGGTGAATTGCAGGATCTCATTAACAAGTCATCAGCAGATGGCGAGGCTAATCTTAGCGAGCAGGATTTATCAGAGCTTAAGAATGAAATGATTAATTTCGTTTCTTCATTTGATAAGGCTAACTTTTCAACTGTATATGACTTCAAATTCAATATTGAAGGTGCAGTACTTAAGTTCTCCAATAAGGCACTACTTGAGAATCTTAACGAGCTTAATGCCAGACATGGCTCCGGACTTGTAAGCTTCTGTACTGCTCCAGAATCAGGTATCGTTGTATATTCAATAGATGGATTCGAAGACAAATCTCCAATGGAAGTCGATGAATCATGGTTTGACAAAACAGCTTATGAGAAGAAGCAGCTTATTAATAATTCAATTGCTGACGTAGGCGATATTATATATAAGCTTTCTGATAATGAACGATGGTCAATATTAATACCTGTAGAAAGAGAACGTGCTGAAGAGTTATTAGAAGAACAGTATGTAAGAGTTAAGTTCCTAAAGAATCAGTATGAATCCTGGGGAAGAGTTGAGATTATTGAAGGTACAGATGGTAATACATATGTACAGCTTAATTTCACTAATTCAATGTTTACCTTTGTTACAGACAGATTCATTGATATTGAGCTTATTACTAATCAGCAGACAGGTCTTAAGGTGCCTAATTCAGCTATTATTGAGAAGCAGTTCTATCTGATACCAACTGAATATGTTACAAAGGGAAATAACAGTAGTACCGGTGTTTTAAAAGAGACATATGGTGAAGATGGAACAAGCAATACGGAATTCATTCCTATTTCAATATATGCTGAGAGAGAGAACGAGTATTACATTGATGATGAGAATCTCAAGGTTGGTGACAGAATAGATAAGCCGGACAGTGTCGATTCTTACACTATATCAAAGGTAGCCAATCTGACAGGAGTATTCAGTATTAATAAGGGATACGCTGACTTTAAGCAGATTCAGGTCCTTAACAATAATGATGAATATTCTATTATCAAATCAAATACAGATTATGGTCTTGTAGCTTATGACTATATCGTACTTGATGCAACAAGTGTAGAATCAGATGAGTTTATATATGATTAAAGATAATATTAGTATCGTAGAAAAGAATATTGCAGATGCAGTTAAAAGAGGCAACCGTGATCCTAAGGATGTTACACTTATAGCTGTCAGCAAGACCAAGCCTGTTCCTATGCTTGAGGAAGCATATGCTGCCGGAGCACGTGACTTTGGCGAGAACAAGGTCCAGGAGATTATGGATAAATATGATAAGCTG
Source organism: Lachnospiraceae bacterium (assembly GCA_045615825.1). Classification (GTDB taxonomy): domain Bacteria; phylum Bacillota; class Clostridia; order Lachnospirales; family Lachnospiraceae; genus Colinaster. Next base: position 6,362 of record JAZLFL010000119.1, on the reverse strand, counting down.
CCTGGAGACATAAGATGGCATATGATCGGACATCTTCAAACTAACAAGGTTAAATATATTGCTGATAAAATATATATGATTCACAGCGTTGAATCTGAAAAGCTTGCGGCGGAGATTAATAAACAGGCTTTAAAGGTTGGCAGGGTCATTCCAGTACTTGTTGAAGTTAATATTGGAGATGAGGATTCTAAATTCGGTATTGCACCATCTGATGTTATTGAATTTGTTAAGAAAATTTCGACATATCCGGGTATTCAGATTAATGGACTGATGTGTGTAGCTCCATATACTCCAAATGCCGAAGATAACCGTGCTTACTTTAAGCAGATGAAGCAATTATCTGTTGACATAACGAGGGAAAACATTGATAATGTAGTAATGAATATACTGTCTATGGGTATGACTGGAGATTATGAAGTTGCCGTAGAAGAAGGTGCTAATTATGTCAGAGTTGGTACTGGTATATTCGGCGAGAGAAATTACATGATTTAATAAATATAGGGAGATTTATTATGGGTTTAATGGATTCTTTTTTAGGTAATCTCAAGCTTGAAGGCGGCGGTGATTATGAGGAAGATGTATATCTTGATGAGCCTGATACATCTGAAGAGATGAATAAAGTTGCATCTAAGGCTGAGCAGGGTTCAGATGATTCTCGTAAGTCAGCATTTGCACCTAAGGCAGCACCTAAGAGCAAGAAGGTTGGTAACGGAATGGAAGTATGTGTTATCAAGCCAACAAGTGTTGATGATGCAAGAGAGATAACAGATACATTGTTATCGAATAGAACTGTAGTACTTAATATGGAAGGTCTTGATGTTGATATTGCTCAGAGAATCATAGATTTCACATCTGGTTCAACATATGCAATACATGGTAACCTTCAGAAGATTTCACATTATATCTTCATTATTACTCCAAATAGTGTTGATATTTCAGGTGATTTCGCAACAATCATGAATGGAACCTTTGATGTTCCACAGTTTTAACTAGCTAATAAACTTCCTACCAAGGTAGGAAGTTTTATATTTTACTAAGGAGAATTTCGTGAACAGATTACAGGTTAAGACCCCAGATAAAAGAGATTATGAGATTGTACTGTCTAAGGGCTTTGATGATTTAAGTGCAGAGATAGAAAGACTTGCTTTAACAGGTAGAAAAGCTTTAATAGTATCAGATACCAATGTGGCTCCAATCTATCTTGACAGCTTAAAGTTAGTTTTAGAGGCTAACAAGATTACTGTTGACAGCTTTGTACTTCAGGCGGGTGAGGAATCTAAAAATCAGGATAATGCTATGGCAATACAGAACGTTCTTATAGAGAATAACTATAAGAGAACTGACATTGTTATTGCGCTTGGTGGTGGTGTTATTGGAGATATCTCAGGATATGTTTCATGTGTATATCACAGAGGAATTGTATTTATTCAGATTCCTACAACACTTTTATCCATGGTGGACAGTTCTGTTGGTGGTAAAAATGGTGTCGACTATAATGGCATTAAGAATGTACTTGGTACCTTCTATAACCCATCACTTGTATATATGAATCTGGAAGCCTTAACAACATTGGATGAGAGGCAGTTCTATAACGGCTTTGCTGAGGCAATGAAGAGCGCTATTATAAAGGATGCTAACTACTATGAGTGGCAGATTGAGAATATGTATGAGATCTGTGACAGAGATTTAGATATCTTAGAAGAGCTTGTACTTCGTTCTATTACAATTAAGAAGAATGTTGTAGAGAAAGATTTCTATGATACTAAGGGCGAGAGAGCATTACTTAATCTTGGACATACAGTTGGACATGCTATTGAATCTGAGAAAATGGGTGTATTACTTCACGGTGAGTGTGTGGCACTTGGAACAGTTGCTGCAGCATATATTTCTCATAAGAAGCAGATGCTTTCATTAGAGGAATATCTCGAGATAAGAGATATGTTTGTTCCATTTAATCTTCCTATTACTGTTGATACAATTAACCTTGATAATGTTATAGATAAGATTGCTAAGGATAAGAAGCAGGATAATCTTGGTCTTGCATTTATTCTTCTTAAGAAGATTGGTAAGGCAGTTGTAGACAGAACTGTTACCAGAGATGAAATCTATAATGCATTAAAGGAGCTAGAGTACACAGATGACTACGAATAAGAAAAAGATTATTAGATTTATTATTGATTTAGTTATAATTGCCTTTCTTATCGGACTTGATCAGTTTACTAAGATGCTTGCAGTTGCAGCACTTAAGGATAAGCCTGCTATTAAGATATTAGACAGAGTATTTGAGTTAAGCTATTTAGAGAATCGTGGAGCTGCCTTTGGTATGCTTCAGAATCAGAAGATATACTTTGTTGTAATCGCGGTTATAATGTGCATTGTAGTATGCTATATGCTTATTAAGATGCCTCTTGATACCAAGTATTTCTTACTAAGAGCATGTATGGTATTAATAGGTGCCGGTGCAATTGGTAATCTTATCGACAGAGTTACTCTTAACTATGTTGTAGATTTCTTTTACTTTGTACTTATTAATTTCCCTATATTTAATGTTGCGGATATATATGTATCTGTTGCATGTGTTGTGCTTGCAATAATTATCCTTTTTGTTTATAAGGATGAAGATCTTGAATTCATTAAATTAAAGAAAGATTCTAATGGAGAAGTTTAAGTTTTTAATTGACGAGGATTTGGAGGGCGTAAGACTTGATAAGACTATATCAGATCTTACTGGCCCACTGATTTCTCGTTCTTTTTTACAGAAATTAATTAAAGATGGACAGGTATTTGTTAATGGCAGCCCTAAGAAAGCCAGCTATGCCGTTAAGGATGAAGATGAAATAGAATTTACCGTTCCAGATGCTGAGGAAGCAAGTATAGAAGCAGAAGATATTCCTCTTGATATCTTATATGAGGATAATGATGTAATAGTTGTTAACAAGCCTAAGGGAATGGTAGTCCATCCTGCCAATGGTCATTATAATGGTACTTTGGTTAATGCCTTAATGTATCACTGTAAAGACTCATTATCGGGCATTAATGGTGTATTAAGACCTGGTATTGTCCATAGAATAGATATGGATACTACCGGAAGTATTATTGCTTGTAAAAATGACGCAGCCCACTTATGTATAGCTGAGCAGCTTAAGGAACATTCCGTTAACAGGACATATAGAGCTATATGTCACGGTGTTATAAAAGAAGATGAGATAACTATTAATGCACCACTTGGCAGATCTGATAAGGATCGTAAAAAGATGTGTGTTAAGGATGGTGGCAAAAGAGCAGTTACTCATGTAACAGTGATAGAGCGCTTCAAGGACTATACATATGTAGAATGTAAGCTTGAGACTGGAAGAACTCATCAGATAAGAGTTCATATGGCTCATATCGGACACCCACTACTTGGCGATGAGGTATATTGCAGCCGTAAGACACATTATAAAACCGAAGGACAGTGTCTGCATGCTTATAAGCTTGGATTTGTTCATCCGGTTACTAATGAATATATAGAAACCATTGCACCTGTTCCTGACTATATGCAGTCACTTCTTGTGAAGCTGTCAATGTTGTAAATAACCTATATTTTTGGTAAAATTAATGTATATTTCTTACAGAAATGGAGGGTTACATTATGAACACAATTATTACTATTGGCAGACAGTTTGGTTCAGCAGGAAAAGAGATTGGGGCTAAGATTGCTGAAGAATGTGGAATTCCATTTTATGACAAGGAATTATTATCAAGAGCTGCTAAGGAGAGCGGATTCTGTGAAGAGATGATGGAGATCCATGATGAGCGTCCAACAAGCTCTTTCTTATACAATCTCGTAATGGATACTTATTCATTTGGATATAATGCCTCTTCATTTGGCGATATGCCAATAAGCCACAAGATCTTCTTGGCTCAGTTTGATACAATTAAAAAGATTGCATCCGAAGGGCCTTGTGTAATCGTTGGAAGATGTGCCGATTATGCACTAGCTGAATATGATAATGTTCTTAATATTTTCATCTATGGAGATGAAGAATCCAAGATTAAGAGAATAAGCGATAAATATAATGTAGATGCTAAGGCTGCTAAGGATATGCTTAACAAGAAGGATAAGCAGCGTCAGAGCTACTACAATTATTATTCATCTAAAAAGTGGGGCCGTGCTGACAGCTATGACCTCTGTATTAATAGTTCTAAACTGGGAATTGAAGGTACTAAGAAGCTTGTAATTCAGGCTATCGAAGATTTCGAGAATAGATAGGATATAACCGGAATCAAACTTATATTGATTCCGGTTTTTGCGTATAAAATGATTGAGATAACTATAGATGCTGCTAATTCCAAGCAGCGAGCAGACAAGTTCATAACAAGAACGCTTCCTGGAGCCTCGAAAAGTCTTATATATAAGCAGATTAGGAAGAAGAACATCACCCTAAACGGCTCTAAGATGACTGGTAGTGAGACACTAAACATAGGTGATACAATCCAGTTCTTCTTCTCTGATGATACTTATAATAAGTTCGTAAATGCTGTTGACCTGTCTCAATTTGATGGCATTGTTAATCTGTCTAAGAGAGCTTATGAGAGCATTATAAAGGGTGTAAGCGTTATATATGAGGATAAGAATATAATTCTTATGAATAAGCCAGTCGGCGTACTTAGTCAGTCCTCAGCAAGCAATGAATGCAGCCTTAACGAATGGCTTATAGGATATCTAATTGATACTAAGCAGTTAACTGTTGCAGAGCTTCCTTCCTTTAAGCCATCAGTTCTTAACAGACTCGATCGTAATACAAGTGGAATTATAATAGGGAGCAAGTCATTACTTGGCGCTAATATAATTAGTAAGATGCTTAAGGACCGAACCCTTGATAAGTACTACCTTACATATGTCTGCGGTAAGATGGATAAGCAACTTACCCTAAGCGGCTATCATCATAAGGATGCGATTAATAATATTGTTACAATCAAGAATACTCTTGAAGCTAATGATAATCCTGATGATTATGATGAGATTCATACATCATTCAAGCCAATAAGAGTAGTATCCAACAATCGAATTGGTGATATTACTTTGTTAGAGGTTAAGCTTATCACTGGGAAAAGTCATCAGATCAGGGCTCATTTAGCTTCTATTGGTCATCCTATTGTGGGCGACCACAAATACGGGGATAGTAAGCTTAATCGCAGCATCTTTTCCCTTAATATTAACAATCAGATGCTTCATGCATATAAGCTTGTAATACCTGATAATATGCCTGAGGGCATGGATAACCTAAGTAATAAGGTATTCACGTGTAATCCACCAGCTGAATGGAGAAAGATAGATGGCAACCTGGAAGAGTAGGGGACTTAGAGGTTCTGTACTGGAAGATATGATCAACAGAACCAATGATATATATGAAGAACAGGGACTTGCGCTGATTCAGAAGATTCCTACACCTATTACACCAATTGATATGAATCATAAGACCAAGCAAATTACACTTGCTTATTTCGATAAGAAGAGTACGGTCGATTATATTGGTGCTGTGCAGGGAATTCCTATCTGTTTCGATGCAAAGGAATGCAGTATGCCAAGATTCACCCTCAATAATATTCATGATCATCAGGTTGACTTCATGAATAAGTTCGAGAAGCAGGGAGGTATGGCATTCTTCCTTATACACTTCACTGATTCAGACAGATTCTATTATCTTAGACTCAGTGAACTCATGACATTCTGGAACAGAGCGCTTGACGGCGGAAGGAAAAGCTTCAGAGTTGATGAGCTTGACGAAGAGTACTTCATAGAAGGAACTAATGGACCAATTATTCCATATCTTGAGTATCTTCAGAAGGATATCGATTCGCGTATATAATCAAAAATGACAAAATTTGACAATATTAAGATCATGTTATATAATTTCGTCTGTTAGCGAATTAGCACGTTAGCGGACTAAAGTGAATAAAATGATTGGAGAATATAAAATGAACAAATTATTACACACACCCGAAGGTGTTAGAGATATCTACAATGGTGACTATACTAAGAAGTTAGATACAGAAGATAAGATCCGGGCAATATTCTTAAACTATGGATATAAGGATATTCAGACACCTACACTGGAGTACATGAGACTGTTCAACAGTGATATTGGAACTACTCCAGGCAAGGATCTCTATAAAATGGAAGACCGTAACGGAGATACTATTGTTCTACGTCCAGACTTTACTCCAGCTATAGCAAGATGTGCAGCTAAGTATTTCATGGAGGATGAGCAGACCTTAAGACTTACTTATAAGGGCAATACCTTCTCACAGACATCAAAGCTTCAGGGTAAGCTTCAGGAGACAACACAGATGGGTGTTGAGGTTATTGGTGATGGCTC
>JAZLFL010000118.1:0-3025 GCA_045615825.1 Lachnospiraceae bacterium | reverse complement strand
CAGATCGCTTCATTGCACGGCTGGTTTCTTTGCTTTTATTTCCTCATTCCTGATTGTGGATATTAAGAGCATTATTATCAAAAATGATAATAAATTGTGTGTTAAGCCCAGGATATCAGATTTTGTGAGACTCGGACTTGTATTCTATCTTGCAACAATATATTCAGAGATGATATCTCCAGCATCGGATTATTATGCTCAGTTATTAATATTCGATATTATCATATTATGGTTGGATGTTATTGAAAGTTACGGTGCTAAGGTTGGTAATCATAGTGTATCAACAGTAAACAATAAGGAGATGGCAGCATTGCAGGGTATTCTTTGCATTATCCTCGTATATGCGGTAACAATTAAGCTGAGCCTTGGATTGCTTATATTACTGGCATTAATACCAGGCTTATATTGGATAAAGACTAAGAATACTAAGTCAATTATCGTTTGCATATTAAGCGGATTATTAATAGCACTCCCATATTTTATAAGTAATTATGTTATCTCTGAATGGCTTCTGTATCCATCTACAATTATTAAGATAGGTTCGCCTGACTGGCAGCTTCCAATAGGTGAAGCGCAGTATGATGCCAGAGAGATTGGTATGTGGGGACGTGGAATTACTGATGCAACTAAGTGGGAGCTTGTTACAGCCACTAACTGGATTCCTGGATGGATATCGGATTTATCCCTCGTAGAAAAAGCATGGGTATTTGGGTCGCTGATTTCCATAGTTATTATCGCCATATACATCATCAGGGGTCTGTTAACTAGAAAGATGAGCAGTCTTATGCCGCTGTTAGGGATTCTTTCCTTAGGTACTATTTTCTGGTTTGTAAGTGCATCACTTGTAAGATATGGATATGCATATCTCATTATCCTGCCGTTAATAACTATAGGATATATAGTGACAAATGATGATATGCTAATTGGTGTAATTAACATTGGCAAGACCACAGTAGCAGTCCTAACATTTTTTGTAATAGCAATCTGCATATGTCTCCTAAAGGGCAAAAGTCTTGCAGAAGACATTATAAGAACAGCTAATTATCCTTACTACATTCATCAGCAGGATTATATAGATGCTGAGGCAACAAGCTATAACATAGACGGAGTTGACATATACGTAGCTACAGATGCAGGACAGATAGGATATTATAAGTTCCCTGCAACTCCTAATATGCATACGGATATCAAGCTTAGAGGAACAGACTTATCCTCTGGCTTTATGAAGAAATAGATTAACCTAATTAATACTGGAACGCAGTAATAAGCATTCCTAACACTTAACAGAAAGGACACAACATGAAAGTATTATTTATTGGTGGAACAGGTACAATTAGCACAGCAATCTCTAAGAAGTTATTAGCAGAGGGACATGATCTCTATCTCGTTAACAGAGGCAATCGTAATGATGTTTTGGGCGACTGTGAGAATCTTCATAGCATTATTTGTGATGTTAATGATGAGGAAGCTTTGAAGGCAGCAGTTGCAGGTATGACATTTGATTCAGTATGTGACTTCATTGGATTCACTGTTGATCAGGTTGAGAGAGATTACAGAGTATTCAAGGGTATTACTAAGCAGTACATGTATATCAGTTCTGCATCAGCATATTCTAAGCCTTGCAAGAACTATAAGATTACAGAAGGCACAATGCTTGATAATAAGTACTGGCAGTATTCAAGAGATAAGATTGTATGTGAGGAATTCCTTATGGAGAAGTTCCGTAAGGAGAATTTCCCTATAACAATCGTCAGACCAAGCCACACATATGATGAGCGTAACATTCCACTTGGCGCACATGGTAATAAGGGTGCGTATCAGGTAGTTAAGCGTATGCTTGAAGGTAAGCAGGTACTTGTTCATGGAGACGGTACATCACTTTGGCATATGACATTTAATGAGGACTTTGCTAAGGGCTTTGTAGGTCTTATCTGCAATCAGCATGCTATCGGCGAGGTATTCCAGATTACTAACGATGAGACTCTTACATGGAATCAGATATATCAGACAATCGCAGACCACCTCGGTGTGGAATTCAAGCCTTACTATGTAGCATCTGACTTCCTTGCATCAGTTGGCGATTTTGATTTCAGAGGGGGTCTTCTCGGAGACAAGGCTCATTCAGTAGTATTTGATAACACTAAGCTTAAGAGAGCCGTACCTGGCCTTAATATGAATATCTCGTTTAGAGAAGGTATTGGACGAACACTTGATTATATTATGTCTCATCCAGAGTATCAGGTTGAGGATCCAGAATTTGATGCATATACAGATGCAGTTATTGAAGAACTTGAAGCTGCGAAGGCTCGCATTAGCAGCAAATTAAAATAATATTTAGAGGAGTTTTGATTAATCATGGCTAATTTAGAGAAAAATGATAAGATTTATGTCGCTGGCCACAGAGGGCTTGTGGGAAGTGCTATTGTAAGATCATTAAACAGATCTGGTTATACCAATGTAATTGGTCGTACTCATAGCGAGCTTGATCTGACTAATCAGGCAGCAGTGCGTGAGTTTTTTGAGGCAGAGAGACCAGATGTAGTTGTGCTTGCAGCAGCAAAGGTTGGTGGAATTAATGCTAACCAGACATTCCCGGCAGAGTTCGCGTATGAGAATATGCAGATACAGTGTAATGTAATTAAATGTTGCCATGATTATAAGGTTAAGAAATTATTATTCCTTGGTAGCACATGCATCTACCCTAAGATGGCTCCACAGCCAATTCCGGAAGATGCACTGCTTACAGGACCATTAGAGACTACTAATGAGGCATATGCTATTGCTAAGATATCAGGTCTTGAGATGTGTAAGTTCTATAAGATGCAGTATGGTGATGATTTCATCAGCTGTATGCCTACTAACCTCTATGGACCATATGATAACTATGATCTGAGTGGTAGTCACGTTATGCCAGCTATGATTAGGAAGTTCCATGAGGCTAAGGTTAATAATGCTCCAACAGTTGAGCTTTGGGGAACAGGAACACCACTTCGTGAGTTCTTATATTCTGATGATATGGCCGATG
>JAZLFL010000117.1:0-3745 GCA_045615825.1 Lachnospiraceae bacterium | reverse complement strand
GATGGAACTATTACAATAGATGAGGCGGCTCTTAAGCTTAAGACCGCGCCTTATGAAGATCTTGGATATGCCAAGATAGATACTCACCGTAAGCTAAGACAGGGTGTTGCGGAGGTAATCTACGGGGCCGGTAAGAGTGCGGAGCAGATCACAGGAATTGTGAAGTCCATGCTGAGTAAGGGACAGGAGCTTATCCTGATTACAAGGATGGATGAAGAGAAGGCGGCTAAGGTAGCTGAAGATGTAGAATATACATATTATAAGGAAGCAAGGATTGGTATTGTGGGTACGATTCCTAAGCCGGATGGTATAGGCAGGATACTCGTGGTAACAGGTGGAACAAGCGATATACCTGTTGCTGAGGAAGCAGCACTTACTGCAGAGGTACTTGGTAACGAGGTTGCGCGAGCCTACGATGTGGGTGTTGCGGGAATACACAGACTGCTTGACCATATGGAAGATATCATGAGTGCTTCTGTTATTATAGCGATTGCCGGCATGGAGGGTGCACTTGCATCAGTAGTAGGGGGCCTTGCAGACTGTCCTGTTATTGCAGTACCGACAAGTGTAGGATACGGTGCAGCTTTCGAGGGATTGTCAGCGCTTCTGTCGATGCTTAATTCATGTGCCAGTGGTATATCAGTAGTCAATATTGATAATGGCTTCGGCGCCGGTTATACGGCAAGTATGATTAATCATATGAAATAAATAATGCAACTTTGTTCAGTCACAATGAAAGGGAATATATGAAGATTCTATATATAGACTGTGGAATGGGTGCAGCGGGTGATATGCTTACCGCTGCCCTTTTAGAATTATTTGATAATAAGGAAGAGATGCTTGCACGTCTTAACAATATGGGTATACCAGGTGTGACCTTCTCTGTTAGTAAGGCAAGCAAGTGTGGTATCGGCGGGACACATATGCATGTAAGCATCAATGGTGTGGAAGAGGCAGAGATGGATCATCACGAGCATCATCACGAGCATACGCACGAGGATGGCACAGTTCATTCACATGACCACCATCACCACGATCACGATCATGACCACCATCACGATCACGATCATGACCACCACCACGATCATCATGAGCACGACCATCACCACGACCACCATCATGAGCATTTTCATGCATCAATGGCGGAGATCGAGCATATCATAGACTCGCTTAATGTGTCAGATTCTGTTAAGGATAAGGCCAAGAATGTATATAAGCTTATTGCTGAGGCCGAGAGCACAGTTCATGGTGTACCTGTAAGTGACATTCATTTCCACGAAGTGGGTAAGATGGATGCGATTGCTGATATTACAGCGGTTAGCTTCTTATTAGAAGAGCTTAAGGTAGATAAGGTTATTGCTTCGCCTATTCATGTGGGAAGTGGTACTGTTAAATGTGCGCATGGTATATTACCTGTTCCGGCGCCAGCAACAGCGCTTATTTTGGAGAATGTGCCAATGTATGGCGGAGAGATTAAGGGTGAACTATGCACACCAACAGGAGCGGCGCTTGTTAAGACTAATGTTGATGAGTTCGGCAATATGCCGCTTATAGAGACCAAGAAGATTGGATACGGCGTTGGTAATAAGGATTTCGAGAGAGCCAATATCATTAGGGCAATTCTGGGTGAGGCCGTTGATCTTGATGCCAAGAAGGCTACTGATGAATTCGCGACAGATGGTATCGCTGAGCTTAGCTGCAATCTCGATGATATGACAGCTGAGATGATTGGATTCGCAATGGAAGAGCTGATGGCAGCAGGAGCTCTTGATGTATATACAATGCCAATTGGCATGAAGAAGAATCGTCCGGGAATAATGTTATCAGTCTTATGCAAGTGCGAGGACAGGGAGAAGATGGCAGAGCTAATCTTCAGGCACACAACCACAATCGGCATCCGTGAGACTCTTCATAACAGATATATACTTAATAGAAGTGAAAAGGTGGCAGAGACTAAGTTCGGGCCAGTTCGAGTTAAAGAAGTCTCAGGATTCGGAGTAAGCCGTCAGAAGTATGAATATGAGGATGTTGCCAGAATAGCAAGGAATCTCAATATGGGTTATCAGGATGTAATCGATGCCATTGACTAAGTTGTGGTCATTTTGGCCGTAATATTCATATATATATGACGAAATAGCAAACTTATGGATTGACATAGCTGAAAAAGTGGTAGATAATACTGATAGCTTATAAAAGCAGTAAAACGTTGACGAGGACAGTAGCCCGTGGAAGGTTATAGAGAGGAGACCCAGTGCGATGCGCCAGGCTGGAAGGTCTCTAACTGGAAGCGACGTGAAGACCACCTCTGAGTGACCCCAATCCGGTCCGTGTCACCTACGTTACAGGGTTAATTGAGTGGCTTCCCATGGTGGGAGCAAGCTGGGTGGAACCGCGTAATTAGTATTTACGTCCCAAGCACTAAGGACTTTAGTGTTTGGGATTTTTTTATTTTCCAGGAGGTAATGATATGAAGATTACATTAAAAGACGGCTCTGTTAAGGAATATGCAGAAGCTAAGAGCGTTATCGACATCGCATTCGATATCAGTGAAGGTCTTGCAAGAGCAGCCTGCGCTGGTGAAGTGGATGGGGAGGTTGTAGACCTTCGTACTATTATAGATAAGGATTGTACACTTAGTATCTTAACTGGTAACGATGCAGCAGGACTTCGCACTGTAAGACATACTTGCTCGCATGTACTTGCTGAGGCTGTTAAGAGATTATATCCAGAGGCTAAGCTTGCAATCGGACCTGCAATTGATGAGGGCTTCTATTATGACTTCGATGTAGAGAATCCATTCTCAAGAGAAGAGCTTGACAAGATCGAAGCTGAGATGAAGAAGATCATCAAGGAAGGTAATAAGTTAGAGAAGTTCGAGCTTCCAAGAGCAGAGGCTATTAAGTTCATGGAAGAGAAGGGTGAGCCATACAAGGTTGAGTTAATTCAGGATCTCCCAGAGGATGCTGTTATCAGCTTCTACTCACAGGGAGAGGGATTCACAGATCTCTGTGCAGGACCACACCTTATGAGCACTAAGGGTATTAAGGCATTCAAGCTTACATCAAGCTCAATGGCTTACTGGAGAGGTGATTCCAATAAGGCAAGACTCCAGAGAATCTATGGCACAGCATTCACTAATAAGGATGATCTTAATGCATACCTTGCACACCTTGAGGATATCAAGATGCGTGACCATAACAGACTTGGACGTGAGATGAAGATCTTCACAACAGTTGATGTTATCGGACAGGGACTTCCACTCTTCACACCTAAGGGAACTAAGATGATCATGAAGCTTCAGAGATGGATGGAGGATCTTGAGGATAATGAGTGGGGCTATGTACGTACACGTACACCACTTATGGCTAAGTCTGACTTATATAAGATATCAGGCCATTGGGATCACTATATGGATGGAATGTTCATCCTCAATAAGGATGATGAGGATAAGGAGACAATGGCTCTTCGTCCTATGACATGTCCATTCCAGTACTATGTATATATGAATGAACAGCGTTCGTATAGAGATCTTCCATATAGAATGTCTGAGACTTCCACACTTTTCAGAAATGAGGATTCTGGTGAGATGCACGGACTTACACGTGTAAGACAGTTCACTATCACAGAGGGACATATTATCTTAAGACCAGATCAGGCTGAGGAAGAGCTTACAAGATGTACAGAGCTTGCAAATTATATCATGACAACACTTGGAATTGATGGCGATGTAACATATAGACTTTCT
>JAZLFL010000116.1:0-2693 GCA_045615825.1 Lachnospiraceae bacterium | reverse complement strand
AGTGTATATGATAATGTTCCATCTAAATCAAAAATAACTGCTTTTATCATTAATCTTTCCTCATGGTTGGCGTGATATGCCAGTGATAAAAAAACTATCGCGACACGGGTGAAAGTACCGCCAACCCCCGTCCCCTGGGGACAAAAACCGGCACAATTATTTCGAGATGACAATCTTGCCATCGACAACTTCTATCTTAACCTTGTTGGAATCAATGCCGGCAAGGGCAAGCACATCCTCACTAAGCTGCACGCGGTGTGCCTTATCCATAACGGAATATTCCTCATGGGAACCAAGCTCTGACAGCGTCTCTGTTGAGAGCTCGTCAAGCTTCTTACGATACTCTTCCTTCATGATCTTCTCGGTGCTTATCTTACCGTCGGAGACCATAATAACTCTCGATACCTTATTGGCAAGGCTGATATCGTGGGTAACGATGATAATAGTGATACCCGTCTCCTCATTAAGCTTCCTGAACAGATCCTGAAGCATATCAGAGGTCTTACTGTCCACTGCACCCGTTGGCTCATCCGCAAGAAGTATCTTAGGATCAAGAGCAAGGGCAACAGCAATTGCCACTCTCTGCTGCTCACCACCGGACATCTGCGCCGGATACGAATTAGCCTTATGGTCAATTCCGGTTAGCGTAAGCAGATGCATGGCCTTCTCGTGAATACCCTTCTTACTCTTACCACACAGTCTCATTGGCGCCTCGACATTCTGCACCGCTGTAAGATATGGGAAGAGATTCTGCCTGCTGTTCTGCCACACAAAGCCAACAGTCTTCTTGCGGTATTCCACAAGTCCTGCTTCATCCATGGCGAACAGGTCATTACCATCCACATAGATTCTTCCGGCAGTTGGCTTCTCAAGACCGCCAATCATATTAAGAAGCGTGGACTTACCCGAACCACTCTTACCAATGATGGCAAGCAGCTCACCCCTCTTAATCTCAAGGTCTAATCCCTGAAGCGCCATTACCTCAATATCCTCAGTCTTATAGATTTTCACAAGGCCATCACACACCAGGATATTGTCGTTTTCCTCTATTACATTGTCACTATTAATACTATCAACCTGTGACATCTCTTATCTCTCCGTCTTCCATCTCATAGACCTTGTCTCCCATCTGCATCAGATTAGGATCATGTGTGGTCATGACAATGGTGATACCTTCCTTCTCAATAATCTCCTTGAAAAGCTTCATAACTGTAATTCCGGAGGCTGTATCAAGCGCTCCCGTCGGCTCATCAGCGAATATAATCTTAGGTGAATGCGCCACCGCTCTCGCAATAGCCACTCTCTGCTGCTCACCACCTGATAACTGCGCCGGCATATGACTCATTCTGCCACCAAGGCCCACTATCTCAAGCACTTCCTTAATACGTTTATCCCTGTCGCCTTCGTAACCTGCAAGACGAAGTCCGAAGTCCACATTCTCATACGCACTAAGAATCGGAATAAGTGCCACCGACTGGAAGATGAAGCCAATCTCATTCCTTCTGACTAACTCCTTCTCCTTATCGCTAAGCCCGCTCATATCCCTGCCATCTATCACGAAGCTTCCTTCACTCGGCTCATCAAGCATACTTAGAATATTAAGAAGTGTAGTCTTACCCGAACCTGAACGCCCCTTAAGAATCGTCAGCTTGCCCTTAGGCACCTCAAGGTTAATACCCTTAAGCACATGCAGAGTATCACCGCCACCGATAGGAAAGCTTTTATGAATTTCATGTGTTGTAATAATATTTTCCAACTAGTCCTCTCCCATCTTAAGAGCCTTCGTAATATCCATTCTGCGCACAGTCCTGCTCATTACCATGAAGCAGATACCGAACGTAATACATACAATAATCACAATCTTAACAATGTCATCCGCCCTGAAGAATATCTCAATCGGAAGGTTATGCTTCCGCGGCAGATAGACAACCGATATAAGCTTGGCGAAGAGCATTGTCGTAGCAACTCCAACCGCCCCACCAGCAATAACTGCCAGAACCGAACTGAATATCTGCTCGATTACAAGCATCTTAATAATCTCTCTCATGGACATACCCATGGCACGGTAGATTCCATATAGCATCTCGCGCTCGCGTATGGTAAGTACCCAGTATATGAGAAAACCGACCGCACATATAAGTAACGATATAATGAAGCCCACCGAGAACATTCCATTGGTTATCTGTATCATGGCAGAGTTGCGCTCAGTCTGAATCGCATCACTTTTACCAATAATTCCGGTTAACATAATACCGTTATTCTCCAGCAGCTCCTCAGCTTCTCTTACATCAATATCGTCTTCAGCGCGCATCCACACCTGGTATGGGGTTAAGAAACAGTTATTAACAACCGTCGCATAATTGGCAACGATTAAGAACTTCTCCTTCTCGATTAACTCGTCCTGTTCATTCCTTATATAATCAATGCTCGTAAAGCCAGGGAAAGAATCGATGATTCCAACAATCTCAGGTCTTACATCCACATAAGTCTTCGAGCTGTCAAGAGGACTGTACCTCGAATACTCAAGCTTATCACCCACCTTAAGGTCGTACTTGCGGGCAAGGTTGCCTGATATCAGCACGCCGCCCGGATTGAGGGCAAGATCATTAAGGTAGTGATACCAGTGCTTATCATTAAGATTAGGGTCAAGGCTTGCCACCTCGCCGAACTCCTTGGTCTGAATGGCCATCAGA
>JAZLFL010000115.1:0-2123 GCA_045615825.1 Lachnospiraceae bacterium | reverse complement strand
AGGCTACAGCTCCGCTGCCTGGAGATTTGGCGAGCACCTCCTCCGCATAATCTGCCAGTACTCTTCTTGTAGTCTTAGCATATATGTTAAAAGAGAATGCCTCTGGGACATTGGCCATCTCTTCTGTTCCCACTTCCATGGGTTCGTCATCAGGAGTAAGTCCTGCTTCATCAGCCTTCTGATTACCAGGTACCACGTTGAAAGTGTATGAAGGGTCGAAAGTAACAAAATAGCCGCTTTTTTCCCTTGGGGTAATATAGCCCTCTTCCATCAGAAGCTCATATGCGTGCTCAACCGTAATGACGCTGACGCCCATGCTCTCAGCCATTACGCGCTTCGACGGGAGCTTATCGTTAACAGAATATATTCCATCGATGATATCCTGGCGCACCCTCTCATATATTCGGATGTATTGACTAGTTCTGCTGTTCATCTTATAACCCTGAGAAATTAGCAAAAAGGACCTTCCATTGGAAAGTCCTAAAATATTGGGGTGACGAGATTCGAACTCGCGGCCTCTGCGTCCCGAACACAGCGCTCTACCAAGCTGAGCCACAGCCCATTGACACAAAGCTATCTTATTACAATTGGGGGCATTAATCAACTATAAAGGCAAAGGCGACTAAGTGAGGATTGAATGCGCCAAATACTTATAGCAGACGGAGCGGCTAATTGATACAATATAGATTATGAAATACGAATATATCTTACGACGAAGCAGGAGAAAATCAATCTCCATTGAAGTTAATAAAAGGCTGGAAATAATCGTCCGTGCGCCACGGTTTGTCAGAAAAAGAGATGTGGATCTGTTTGTCCTTGAGAAGGCTGACTGGATAGATGAGGCCCTTGAAAAGGTTAAGGCAAGGATTGAAGCTAATGCATCCAATGAGCATATGACTCATGAGGATGTGCAGAACCTGGCTAAGCAGGCCAGGCAGGTAATACCACTTCGTGTGGCATACTTCGCTGATATCCTTGGAGTAAACTACGGACGTATAGCCATTCGTTCACAGAAGACTCGCTGGGGCAGCTGCTCTGCCAAGGGCAATCTTAATTTCAACTGTCTGTTAATGCTCATGCCAGAGGAAATAATGGACTATGTTGTAGTTCATGAACTCTGCCATCTCATTGAGCTTAATCATTCGAAGGCATTCTGGGCTGAGGTTGAACGCGTGCTTCCGGATTATAAGGAACGTCGTAAATGGCTTAAGGATAATGGCAACAGGCTCATCGAATCATTACCGGATTGATAATGTTAAAATGGGTGCCCTTCGGCACCCACTTTAGCACAAAAGTCGTTATTTAAGTAAATTCGACAATTCTGCGAACTGCTCAAGTGTCAGTGCTTCGCCACGAATTGTTGGTGACAGTCCCATCTTCTCGATGGCTGCCTGAATATCTTCCTTGGTAATACCAAGGCCACCACTCTGAAGACCGTTCACAAGAGTCTTGCGTCTCTGATTGAAGCTTGCCCTGATTAGCTTAAACATATACTTCTCATCTAAGACCTTAACCGGCGGTTCGCTGTATCTGCTAAGTCTTATAACTGCACTGCCTACATTAGGTCTTGGCATGAAGCAGTTAGGTGGAACATTAGCTACTATCTCTGGCTTCGCATAATACTGGACAGCAAGTGACAATGCACCATAGTCCTTCTTACCTGGTCCGCACTGCATTCTGTCCGCTACTTCCTTCTGAACCATGATGGTTATACTCTCAAGTGGAACATGGCTTTCGAATAATCCCATAATAATTGGTGTAGTTATATAGTATGGAAGATTAGCTACTACCTTAATTGGCTTACCGCCATTCTCCTCTTCACATATCTTATTAATATCCACCTTCAGAATATCATCATTAATAACCGTTACATTATCATACGCTGACAGCGTATCCCCTAGGATTGGAATAAGTGCCTTATCAATCTCTACGGCAATAACCTTCCTTGCATTCTCAGCAAGATACTGCGTCATTGTACCGATTCCAGGCCCAATCTCTAACACACAGTCATCCTTAGTAATATGAGATTCCTCAATTATTCTCTCCAACACTCCAGTGTCTATAAGGAAATTCTGTCCGAACTTCTTCTGGAAATTGAAATTGTACTTCTTTAATACAGCTAT
>JAZLFL010000114.1:0-2118 GCA_045615825.1 Lachnospiraceae bacterium | reverse complement strand
AGGTAATCACAATGGAAAAAAGTATAATGGAATACGAGACCGTAGATCTCGATGATGATAATGACAGTGTGGTCATAATCGACCAGACCTTGCTCCCGGTTAAAACAGAGCTGATAAAGCTGCATACTGCGCAGGAAATATGGGACGCCATTTATTTGCTAAAGGTACGAGGAGCACCTGCTATAGGTGTCTGCGCGGGCTTTGGTATTTATGTTCTGGCGAAGCAGATTAAGGCTAAGGATGCAGCAGAGTTTTACGCAGAGTTTGTAAAGAATAAGGAATATCTCGACTCATCCAGACCTACTGCAGTAAATCTGTCGTGGGCACTTAACAGGATGGATGGAGTGTGCAGGGCTGCCCTTGATGAGGATAAGAGCATAGATGAGGTGCTCGCTATTCTTCACGAGGAATCAGTGAAGATAAAGGAAGAGGATATCTGGGTTTGCAGAATGATAGGTGAATATGGACTATCGTTAATCAAGCCTGGGGATGGCATATTAACTCATTGTAATGCTGGACAGCTTGCTACTAGTAAATATGGTACAGCTACTGCGCCTATCTATTTAGCACAGGAAAAGGGCTATAATCTAAAGGTGTTTGCTGACGAGACTAGACCACTTTTGCAGGGCGCTAGACTTACTGCCTACGAGCTACATTCGTCTGGAGTGGATGTGACGCTTATCTGTGACAATATGTCGGCTATGGTTATGAAAAATAGCTGGGTTAACGCAGTGTTCGTCGGCTGTGACAGAGTGGCTGCAAATGGAGATACAGCTAATAAGATTGGCACATCAGTGGTAGCTACCGTGGCAAAGAGATACAATGTGCCATTTTATGTTTGTGCACCCACATCCACTATTGATTACAGCATAAAAACAGGTGATGAGATTGTAATCGAGGAGCGTAAGCCTGAGGAAGTTACAGAGATGTGGTATGAAAAGCGCATGGCGCCAGAGGGTGTAAAGGTGTTTAATCCTGCATTTGATGTGACAGATAATGAGCTGATTACAGCCATTATTACGGAGTATGGTATTGCCAGACCACCATTTACAGAGTCGCTTGCGAAAATGTCTAAATAATCTCATTTTTTACACTAATTTTATTTACACATTATTGGATACATGTGGTATACTTACGTTTTGAAGGGACTTGGGGGTGAAATAGTCCTTTAAAAGACCTAAAAGGAGAAGATCTATGAGTATTTCAGAAAAACACTTATTAAGAACTAGTAAACTTTTGTTGATCGTTCAGATTATTACGACATTCTTCGTGTTTGTTGGATGTATGTCACAGTTGGCCATGAGCGATGAGAGCAAAATCGCTGGCGTTTTACCTATAGTTTTGGCGATTGCCACTTTGATAATAAGTATTTTCATATTCCTGATAAAAAGAGGCGGATATTTATATCCTAGATTTGTGGGTGTGTCATTCACCATCGTGTATGCAAGTATACTTTTGCTTACTACTAAGAACGCGCCTTTCCCTTATATGATTCCTATTCTGTTAGTGTTGGTATTCACCTTAGATAGGAACTTTGTAAATGGTGTTACATTTGCTTTCTTGGCGATAAATGTAATCAAAGCCGTTATGTTTGCTAGCAGTTCAGCAGATATCGAAGCCGATATCGAGATGATAATGATCGAAATGATTATTACGATTCTTACTACCGTAGGTTTGATTTTGGGCCAAAAGAATATGCTTGTGTTCATTGATGAGTCAATGGATGAAGTTGCTATTCAGGCTAGAAAGAATGAGGATACTGCAGAGAGAATCCTTAAGGTGGCTGGGAATGTAGATGCTCGTGTTAAGGAAGCTGATGAACAGGTAGATGAGATTTTGAATTCTATCGATAATCTTAACTCTGCTATGCACGAGGTTGCACTTGGAGTAGAGGCAAACACCCAGGCTATCAGCACACAGACTGACCAGACAAAGGAAATCCAGATTCTTATCTCTGATGCTAATGAGAAGACAAATGGTATTAAGGATATAGCTACTTCTTCACATGAGGTTGTTAATAACAGCGTAGTGACCATGGAAGAGCTTCTTCAGCATGTAGATATTGCAATCACTACAGGTGAAGAGATGAAGGTGGCTGCTGTAAATCTTCAGACAAAG
>JAZLFL010000113.1:0-5090 GCA_045615825.1 Lachnospiraceae bacterium | reverse complement strand
ACTATGGATACAGTATGACTGAGGGAGAGCAGATTTCATATTTCCTGCCAATGCTTGAGGATACAAGCAAGTCCATGTGCCAGGATCCTGAATATAATACTATAGCCGGTAAGATGATGATGTATGCCTGCGTATGGAATAAAGACAAGACCAGAATCTATCAGATTGGTATCTCGCCAACCAGACTTGTTGAGGAAATGGAAGTAAACAGTATATCAGCTGTTGTAGAGGATATACCATACCGTGAGTCGATGACAGTATTAATAGCTGATGCCAAGACGGGTGAGATACTTGGAGCGACTTCTGAGCAGTATGAGGGTATGTTCCTTAGTGATCTGGCTCTTGATAAGTATGATATTCCAAAGGGCGAGTCTGTCAGGGCTAGTGCTGTCATTGATGGTGAAGCCTGCTATACCATTGTTCATAATGAAGGTGAATTCATTATTGTGGCAGGACAGAGTATGTTCTCTGCTAACCAGGACATTGCCATCAGTACGCTTATAATGCTGTTCTTCCTAATCACGGCAATTTTACTCTTACTCTACTTCATTAATACTTCAGTAGATAAGGTGCGTGAGCAGGAGACCCTGTACTTACGTGAGGTTGAGAAGGAACGTGCCAGCAGGCTGGAGACTACAATTAACAACATTATGAAGAATGCCCTTGATCAGACCAGAACATCTGACGGTATCAAGATAGTAGTAAGAGAAGTGGCTAAGGAACTGGGTGCCAAGGCATGTATGCTCTATGCCGATGACCATGTGATGGGGCTTGAGCCAGTCAATGTTCAGTGGACAATGATGCCTGATGGAACGGATGAGTTCATTCCAGTGGAGCAGGTGTCAATATCAAGAGATACCTGGACCTGGAGTATCAGTACGGATGGTAATGCTGTTATATATGATGTTAGTGAAATTGAGGATCTTTCTGCAGATGCATATGAAGCATGCAGGAAGATGGATATTGAGAAGATTGCAATAATCTCGTTTATTAATCAGTACAGGGCTATTGGATATATGTCCATTGCCGATCCTAATATTGAGCGAATGGAAGATATTGCGCTTGTCATGAAGCAGATGAGTAAGTTCGTTATCTCGCTTCTTAAGATTAAGTCTGCTTTCGATAAGCTCACATATCTTGGATTTAATGATAGTCTCACCCATGCTTTCAACAGACATGCGCTCGATGAGAGAGCAGACCGTCTGGAGGCAGGTTCGATATTCGCTATTATCTTCTGTGATATCACAGGACTTAAGAGAATGAATGACGAGAAGGGTCATGATGAGGGAGATAAGCTCATTATTAATGCTTACAAGGCGCTTGAAGAGGAATTCGGTTCGAGTGATGTATATCGTGTTGGCGGTGATGAATTCATATGTCTGATTGAGGATATTACCAAGTCGCAGCTTGATGAGATTGTAAGTGCTTTTGAGGCCTCACTTGCTGAAAAGAATATTGAGATGTCAGTAGGTGCTTCATGGACTGGTGACTTTGCAGGTGATTTCGCTTATCTTGAGAGAGCTGCGGATACTAATATGTATTCGAAGAAGGTCGAATATTACAAGAAGCATCCTGAGCTTAAGAGAGAAGTCTTTGAGCGAAGACAGAGCCAGGAGATGCGTGCAATGGTTGATAATCTCGCCAATGCATATCCATTAGTTGGTACACTTGATCTTATAAGTGGTGCCTTTAGAATCATTAAGGGTGATGATGCTATTAAGAAGGAAGCTGCTAAGCATGAGCACTTCGATGATATGGTTAAGAATTACAGAGAATCCTCATTTACACAGGATTCTGTTAAGCGCCTTAAGGATATATCTCTTTTGTCAGATATTAAGCGTATGCTTGAGGATAATGACAGATGTGATTACAAGTATCAGTTGAAGACTGGACTATGGCAGCAGATAGTATATCAGGTAATTGAGCGAGATGATGATAATAAGCCGGTAAGGGCAATATTCTATGCAAATAACGTAAGTGCAGCACTTGCCGAGCGACTTGAACAGGATCTTACTATTCAGAATGAGTATGAGCTGTTGGATGGTCTGTGTAATGACTACACAATCATAGCTATTATCAGAAGGGATGCGAACAGTCTCAAGGTATTAAGATATAATAATTTCCCAGAGAAGGTTGCTGAGACTATGAACAGTCTTACGTTTGAACAGACTATTACATGGTATGCTGATAACTTTGTAGCTGCTGAGGACAAGGAGAGATTCCTTCATATGTCTGACCTTGATGTGGTCGACAGCTACTTAAATGATAAGAATTATTATTCATATATTTTCAAGACTAATTCAGCATTTAGAGGTTCAGCAAATGGATCTTATGCAAGATTCTATTTCTATAAGCCTGACAGAAATGCTGATACATATGTATTTGCTACAAGAGATGTAACACATGAGATCGAGTTACTTAGGTCGGAGGAATAAGATGAAGGTTGTTGTTTTGGCAGGTGGCACCAGCACAGAGAGAGATGTGTCACTTATTACAGGCAAGAAGGTATATGAGGCATTAAAGAGTAATGGCCATCAGGCTATTATTATTGATGTGTATCTGGGATACGAGGGAGATATTGCAGGTATATTCGATGCAGACATTGACTGGGGAGAGTTATACAATTCAATCTCATCAGTTGCACCTGATATTGAAGCGGTTAAGGCATTAAGACCTGACGGCGATAAGAACTTCTTTGGCCCTAATGTCATTACACTTTGTCAGATGGCAGATGTTGTCTTCATGGGTCTTCATGGAGAGAACGGAGAAAATGGTAAGATTCAGGCTTCCTTTGATCTTATGGGAATCAGATATACTGGTACCAACTGTCTCAGCTCAGCAATATGCATGAACAAGCAGGTAGCCAAGGAGCTGATGGCATATAATGGAATCCCTGTTCCTAAGGGACGCCATATTCTAAAGGGTGATGACTATACTAATACAGTCGGATATCCATGTGTTGTTAAGGCATGTAATGGCGGCTCAAGCATCGGTGTTACAATGTGCAACAATGATGATGAGTATAAGCAGGGCTTGGATACAGCCTTTGCCATTGACGATGAAGTAGTTGTAGAAGAGTTCATTAAGGGACGCGAGTTCTCAGTAGGTGTTATCGATGGCAGGGTTCTGCCAATTATTGAGATTGCACCAAAGGTCGGCTTCTACGATTATAAGAACAAGTATCAGGCCGGTTCAGCAGTTGAGACATGTCCGGCTGAGATTGAAGATAATAAGACTAAGGAGATGCAGAGCTATGCTGCCCGCGCTTTCAAGGTGCTCAGATTACAGAGCTATGCTCGTATGGATTTCCTTATGACTGAGGATGGCAAGATGTACTGCCTGGAGGCCAATACACTCCCAGGTATGACTCCAACAAGCCTTCTTCCACAGGAAGCAAAGGCAATTGGAATCGAATTCCCAGAATTAGTAGAAATGATGCTTAAGAGTGCGCTTGCTAAATAGGTACTATGAAGAACATGACATTATCCGCCATATGTGCGGCAGTTAATGGAACTTTATATTATGCTGATAATGCTGATACGGAAAATGTGACAGCAACTCAGGTAATTATCGACTCAAGGAAGATTATTCCTGGGGGCGTATTTATCGCAACTGTGGGTGAGAGAGTGGATGGACATTCCTTTATTCCACAGGTGTTTGAGAAGGGTGCGCTCGGTGTTATCTGTGAGACCCTTCCAAGTGAGCCTTCAGGACCTTGTATTTTGGTTGAGGATTCATTCCAGGCGCTTAAGGATGTGGCTACTTTCTACAGGCAGCAGCTTGATATTAAGGTTGTTGGTATTACAGGAAGTGTTGGCAAGACATCCACTAAGGAATTCATTGCAAGTGTACTTGCTACTCATTATAAGACAGCTAAGACAGCGGGCAATTTCAATAATGAGATTGGAGTGCCGCTTACTATATTATCCGTTACTGAAGAAGATGAGGTATTGGTACTTGAGATGGGTATTAACCATTTCGGTGAGATGACAAGATTATCAAAGATTGGTAAGCCAGACATAGCAGTTATTACCAATATTGGCCAGTGTCATCTTGAATATCTTGAAGACAGAGATGGAGTACTGAGAGCCAAGACTGAGATATTCACAAGTCTGTCCCCAGATGGATATGTAGTCTTAAATGGTGATGATGATAAGTTAATTACAGTGACTGAGGTTAATGGGAAGAAGCCATTATTCTTCGGACATGATGAAGATAGAGATGTATATGTTACATCGACAACCAGTAAGGGGTTATTCGGAACCGATGCGACTCTGCAAAGTGTAAGTGGCAGTCAGGTTTCCATTAATATCCCGTTACCGGGTGAGCATATGGTGTTAAATGCTATGGCGGCTATGGCTGTTGGCGAACTGCTTAGACTTAGTTCGGATGAGATTGCCAGGGGAATCAGTAATGTTCCTGCGACATCGGGAAGAAGCAATACTATTAAGGGTGAGAAGTATACTCTTATTGATGACTGCTATAATGCCAACCCAACGTCCATGAAGTCGGCTATAGATCTGCTTAACACGGCGAACACATCCAGGGTGGCGATTCTGGGTGATATGTTCGAGTTGGGAGAGGATGAGCTTAAGCTCCATGGAGAGGTTGGTTCATATGCAGCGGCATCGGGCATAGATGTGCTTGTGTGTGTAGGTGAACTGTCTAAGGCCATGTATGATGCGGCAGAAGCGGAGCAGACTGCGATGGTATATTACTTCGCTGACAGGGACTCAGCCATTAATGCTCTTCCTAATATCTTACGACAGGATGATTCGGTTCTTATCAAGGCTTCACACGGTATGGGCTTTGAGAAGATTGTAGAGTCATTACAATAAACATATAAGTTGAAGGGAGAATAATATGCCAAGACATCTTTTGAATCCTTTGGATTTCTCGGTAGAGGAGCTGGATCGGTTATTTGATTTAGCTAACGATATGGAGGCCAATCCACAGAAGTATGCTAAGGTTTGCGAAGGCAAGAAGCTTGCAACATGTTTCTATGAGCCGAGTACAAGAACAAGACTTAGCTTCGAGGCAGCAATGCTTAATCTTGGAGGAAATGTATTAGGTTTTTCGGAGGCGAGCAG
>JAZLFL010000112.1:0-2028 GCA_045615825.1 Lachnospiraceae bacterium | reverse complement strand
CCTCCGGCATTGGAAACGGCTGCTGCCAGATGATATTCTGCCACCCATGCCATACCGCCCTGGATAATCGGATATTCAATTCCTAAAAGTTCAGTTACTCTAGTCTTCATAATTATGCATTTACACCCTTATCGTTTAAGTACTGAACCATATCACCAACTGTCTTAAGTCCCTCTAACTCCTCAGCTGGAATCTCAATTCCGAACTCGTCTTCAAAACTCATAACAAGATCAAATAAATCAAGTGAATCAATTCCTAAATCATCGCTGAAAGTAGCTGTCATTGTAACCTTGTCTGCCTCGATATCAAGCTTCTCAACTAATAAATTTGTAATCTTCTCTAACATTGTAATAATCTCCTTTTTCTTAAAATAATTTGAGTCATTGAATTATTTGTATCTCAATCTTTTTGACTCTCAAATCTTTTGACTCTCAAAATATAATACATAAATTTTCTTGTGTCAATACCTTTTGATAATCAAACTATTTTTTAACAACAAAAAAACCTGACTACCAAGTGATAGTCAGGTCAATTTAAACTATTCTATTTATTACATTCTTCAAACAGCTTATCGACTTCCTGCCAGTTTAAGCACCTTTTGAAATTATCATCAGGGAACGTGGCATTGGCATTCCATGGTCTGTCAAATACAGCCACCCTGCAGTTATCAAAATGTGTAACATGCTCAAAAGCTGCAGGTGAATCCTCTATTGCAAAGTCGAAGGTCATATTATATAGATCAGCCAGCTTCAGATTATATGAACAGTCCTGGTTAAAGTTCTCCCTGCCATACTTATCCACGCAGTAGAGCGGGACTCTGTTAAGACCATGATCATCAAGCCATTTCCTTGAGGGCTCATACGAATCAAATGGCCTTCCTGTAATTACAGATACCTCATGTCCCTCATCAACCCACTTATTAATGGTGGCTGAAGCCCCTGGGGTCTCTTCGTAGGCCAGTAACACTTCTGGCAGATGTCCGACTCTTAAAAGCTCTGTGTACTGCTCATCATCAAGCTTAAAAGTCTTCTGCAGATTAAAAAACTGCACCTCTCTATAAGGAAGATCTATTCCAAATAAATCCTTGGCAATATATGTGAAATGTCTTCCTGTTTCGCATATTACATCATCAAAATCAATGTATATTCGCATACTTACTAACTATTAGATAACAAACTTATTAATGAGTTCCTTAAGATTCATTGCATGCTCTGAAAGTGTCTCAGAAGCCGCTGCTGTCTGTTCAGATGCTGCAGTGTTATTCTGTACAACATCAGAGATATTATTAACCTCATTCTTAATAATACCCGCTCTCTTGGCCTGAGCATTGGTATCATCATTAATTCTTCCAAAAGCTTCTGAGATTACAACTGAATCATCCACCACCTTAGCAAGTGAAACGAATGTTGAGTCAGCACACTTCTTAGCCTCTTTAATCTTCTTGATACATTCAGCTACAAGCTCTTCTGTTCTCTTAGATGAATCACTACACTTATTAGCCAGGTTGCCAATCTCATCCGCTACAACCGCGAAGCCCTTACCATGGTCGCCTGCACTTGCCGCTTCAACTGCCGCGTTAAGTGCAAGAATATTGGTCTGGAATGCAATTGAATCTATTGTATTAACAATCTTCCTTATATCATTAGACATCTCTTCAATGGACTTAACTGCCTCATAGAGAACTGTCATCTCCTGATTACCATTATTAATCTGGTTATCAAGTTCCTTAAGCTTAGAATTAATATTCTCGCTATCCTGCGAGATGTTGGCAATACCTGCTGCCATATCATCAATCTCTTCAGCCGCTGTCTGGATTGAATTAGCCTGAGCCACTGTACCAATCGAGAGATTCTCTGCTGCATCGGCAAGCTCTCTTGAACCAATGCCTACGTGCTCTGCAGTCTCTTTAACCTCTGTGATAAGCTCACGCATGATTACATTGATATTGTTAATGGATTCAGTAATATTATTGTAATCGCCAGGATATTCCTTCATCTCATCTGATGTAAGATTATATGAAGCCATAGC
>JAZLFL010000111.1:0-4663 GCA_045615825.1 Lachnospiraceae bacterium | reverse complement strand
CCCGACATCGCCATCCACTTGGTCATCACGATTGCCATCCCCGACGTGGGCTTAACTGGCGTCCACGAAGACTTCGTCTCATCACCTTTTATGGGAAAAGATGAGGCGACTGCACTTACTGACACAATTGGGTGTGCGAGTCCTTCGACTGATTCTGTGTGACCATCTGCGATGATTATATTATTGGCCACACAGTACTCGCCTGCTGCCTTCATCATCGACTTAAGCTTAATCTCCCGCATATTAACAGGTAAGCTTATGGATATGGATATCTGGTTAACATAATATCCTTCTGTCGCTGCATTATTACACGCCCTGATGATGGCATATACCACACAGTCCGGAGTGCTGTCATCAGCTATATATCCAGTAAAAATGGCGCAGTTCATCCCTGCGCCATTAATCTTACCATTATTAATATTCTTAAGTACGGAACGCTTGATAACGTTCTCTGATACCTTACCCTGGTTCATGTTAATCCTTCTAAAGTATTATGGATTCACGTCAGCGCCAGATGCAGCCAGTGCTGCTGCAGCCTGATTAGCTATTGCCTTCCATGCATTAGCCACATTACGTGCATAATCAATACTTCCTGTTGCAATTGCTTCCTGAATCTGGGCAGCTGCGGTTGGATCAGTTGTAGCTGTTCCAATTACTGCTGTACGAGGCACCATCTTATAGTTGGACTTATTGATTACCTCGTTGCTTACAACCTCACCATCAACCTTAACAATCTTACGAAGCTGTGCCTTATAACCAATATGAGCCGACTGAACAGATACAAAGCCTACAGGGTCGGATGAAGGAATGATATTCTCCGGACCGGCTGGCGTTGTCTCTAATACTTCACTCTTATACTCAACTGTTCTGTTGGAAGGCCTTGTCTCCTTACCATATATTCTGAAGCCAATCTTCTTATCTTCTGTTGTATATCCCTCAATGAAAATCGGGGTGTCTGTGCTGTTAACGAATCTGAAGTCCTTACCCGCTGACTCCGCGATTGCGGCGTCAGCACTGGCTGGAACATAGGATACAATCATCGAATGATTGTTACGCTCTGTCACATCAAGCTCAGCTAAAAGCACTGCATTATAAAGCGTTGTAGATACCTGGCAGATACCACCACCAAGACTGTCTACAACAAGTCCGTTCATATATGAACCCGCCATTCTGTATCCATTCTCAATAGAGAAAGGCTTAATGTGGTCATACATTGAGAACTCTTTGCCTGGATAAAGAATTGTTCCATTAACAAGTCTGCATCCGTTGGCAACATTGGCGGATCTATCGGCACTTGAAGTCTTATAGCTTGTCTCAAACTCGCCAATAATATCTGTAATCTGATTAAAGTCCGCTGCAAGTTCATTCGGATCATCAATCTGAACTGGTATATCCACCTCACAGCTCTTACCATTCCAGCTGTTAAGAATATAATCGCTAAGGAAACTTACTACCTCATCCTCATCAATGTGAATTCCAACCTCACCAGGAGTGACATTGAAGCCATCCTCTGTCTTCTCAATCACTGCTTCCTTGGAATCGTTATTGTATATAAGGCACTGCTCCTCCACAAATACCCTTATGGCACCTTCATCTACCGAATACTCTATAGGATAATCCCTGCCATTAACGGCCAGTTCCTTCCTTGCCTTATAACGCTCAATGAAATTGCCCCTGTTACCCTCAAGTACTGCCTCAGACGTAATGTCCTTATTTTTCCAGGCAAGATTAATATCTGTACCCTTAAGTACCGCTGACTTATCATCAACACAGTTAACTATGATATCGGCCTTTGCTGCTTCCTGTATTCTGTTGTTAACCAGCTCGTCTGCCTGTTCCTTAGTCATTCCTGATGCATCAACGCCACCGATTGTGATACCCTTGCGGATGGTGTTCTCGGCCGCCTGCGCATTAACAGGAATTACCAAAACTGCAGCGACTAACGCACACAGTGCAATCGCTAATCTTTTCATTATAATATCCAAAATATGTTATACTAAACTAACGCTGATACGACGAGTGGAAGTATCATAGCAAGTACCAAGATAATGATGATAATTGATGAAACGACCTTTCTTCTTTTATTCGTCATTTTGAACATATTTTATAGTCTCCTTTTAGGCAAAATACACATATATCTATATTGAGGATTATATATGAATATACTTCTATTGACAAGCAAATTCCCCATATTATTCATAGTAATTATATTGATAATTCTTATGGTCCGTAACATGAAAAGAGCGGACAAAATTATACAGAAAAGCCGCGATGATTTCGCACGCAGAGAGGCTGAAGCCAATGCCACCAGACGCAAGTCCCTGGAGACTGTTGACTACATCGTAATCCCTTATGATGAGCTTCCAATGGAGCTGGAAAAAGATGATGCGATTATCGCTGAGTGCATCGGTCAGGTTAACGACCTAAAGGGGCAGCCAATCGCCAACTTCACCGGGCTTACGAACACTGATCTTAAGCTCGCATACGGCGCACCTAATATCACTCACTTAAGCCGCTGTGACAATGACTTCACAATTCTTGCACGCACACTTAACGAATGGGCCGCAAGACTTCATGAGCTTAATCACGATGACGAGGCACTCTACATCCTTGAGTTCGCCATCAAGTGCCGCTCAGATATAAGCTCAACCTACTACCTGGCTGCGAAAATCTATGCATCACGCGAGGATAACAAAAAAATCGCCTGGCTGAAGCGCCAGGCCGAAGCAGTAAATGGTATGATGGGCGGTCCAATCCTGCGCACGCTCAACGAGAAGTATCCCGACGTCGCAGCCTACTAGCAATATCGCCCCCGTGAATACAATAACATTATCGGGTCCCTTCCGGATTGCGTGACACCTAAAGGCGCACGCAACCTGCAGCGCGGCCAACGCCCTCTAATGTTATTGTATTCACGGGGGCTTTTCTATTCTACTTACCCGACGGGCATACTTCTCGTAGGAAACAGTGCTCGCAGTCAGGATTGATAGCCTTACAGATGGTTCGGCCGAGGGTGATGATGTGGATGTTCCAGAGAATCCAGTGGTCCTTGGGAAGCTTCTTCATCAGGTCGAATTCAATCTTAACAGGATCTGTCTCTTTGGTTACTCCGAGCTTATATGAGATGCGCTTCACATGCGTGTCTACAACAATGCTTGGAATGTCATAGATATTGCCTCTTATAACATTGGCTGTCTTACGGCCGACTCCTGGAAGTGTTGTCAGCGCTTCTAATTCAGATGGCACTTCGCCATTATAATCTTCCATTAATTTCTTACAACAGCCAATAATGTTCTTGGCCTTATTATGATAGAAGCCTGTCGGTTTGATATCCATCTCGAGTTCATGCAAGTCCGCGCCCGCGAAAGCCTCAATTGAAGGATATTTTACAAAAAGATTCTTAGTAACAATATTGACTCTTGCATCTGTGCACTGGGCACTTAGAATCGTTGCAATAAGTAACTGCCCGGCGCTGTCATGATCAAGATAACAGATATAGTCCGTGCCATATTCAGCGTCAAGTCTATTTAAGATCTCCGCAATTCGTTCCTTTTGTCTCATTTAAATAACCCTAAAATAGCAAAAGCATTATGCTGTACACATAATGCTTTCACTTTCATATATTCTGGCTAATTATTAGCCCATTACAACTTCTACAGCGTGTGTCTTACCATCGCCGAATGCTGGAATGAGGTTGCCCTCGATTGCAGCACCGTCAACTGTTACAGACTTAATGCCCTTGCATACGTGATCTGGGTTAGATACCTTGATCTCGTAGTTAGCGCCTCTGAACTGACGGTTAGCTGTAAGACCATCCCATGCAGCTGGAATTGATGGATCAATCTTAAGTCCATCGAAGTCTGCCTGTACACCAAGGATGTACTGGGAGATAGCTACCATGTTCCAAGCAGCTGTACCTGTAAGCCATGAGTTCTTGCCCTGACCGAAGTTCTTACCAGGTCTGCCAATATCAGAACCTGCGTCCTTACCACCAATCATCTGGCCGTATACATATGGCTCAGTCTTATGAAGATCAGATGTCTCCTCTGTGAATGCAGGAGCAATCTCTGAATAATACTTAAATGCCTGATCACCTTCACCAGCGTAAGCAGCTGCACAGATAATCCATGCATTGTTATGTGTGAAGATACCAGCGTTCTCCTTGTATCCGCCTGGATATGTAGAGATCTCACCGTACTGTACATAGTACTTAGAGAATGCTGGGTTATTAAGTACAAGTCCGTGCTTAGTGTTAAGTCTCTCATCGATAGCTGCAAGAGTCTTCTTAGTAGCCTCTGCATCGATATCAGACATGATTGCGAAGCCCTGTGGCTCGATGAATATCTGTCCTTCTTCACATTCCTTAGAACCCATCTTCTCGCCGTTAGCATCGTATGCTCTTAAGAACCAGTCGCCATCCCATGCTGACTCCATCATGTTCTTCTTCATCTTGTCGATCTCTGCCTGAGCCTTAGCTGCCTCATCAGTCTTACCAACATGATTAAGGATTGATACGTAGTTAGGTCCGGCATATGTGAAGAGTGCTGCAACGAATACAGACTCAGCTACCTTAGAGTAACCACCTTCTGCCTCGAACTTAGGATTAGTATATGTCTGGAAAGACTCACCTGGTGTATCTGAGAAGCATGAAAGGTTGATACAG
>JAZLFL010000110.1:0-21692 GCA_045615825.1 Lachnospiraceae bacterium | reverse complement strand
CATTGAAGAACTGAAGCAGTTAGGCCTTCATGTGGTAATGCTTACCGGGGATAATGAGATTACAGCGAACGCAATTGCGAAGGAAGCCGGTGTGGATGAGGTGGTAGCCTCAGTCAAACCTGATGGTAAGGAAGCGGTTGTTAGGAAGCTAATGGAAGATGGCGCTGTAACAATGGTTGGTGATGGAATTAATGATGCGCCGGCGCTTACATCAGCCAATCTTGGAATTGCAATAGGTGCAGGTACGGACATTGCAATTGATGCGGCAGATGTTGTTCTTATGAAGAACAGCATCAGGGATGTGGCTGCAGCAATTCGCATTTCTAGGTGCACCTTGAGAAACATTTATGAAAATTTATTCTGGGCATTTTTCTACAACTGCCTTGGTATTCCGCTTGCAGCTGGATGCTATGTTAAAGCCTTTGGGTGGACACTTAATCCGATGTTTGGAGCTGCTGCTATGGGATTATCAAGCTTCTGCGTAGTGACTAATGCCTTAAGATTAAATCTAATTAAGCCGTATGGTAAGGAATATGGTAAAGAAGAAAGAGAGGAAAAGAAAGAAATGAAGATTACAGTTAATGGAATGATGTGTGGACATTGTGAGGCTCACGTAACTAAGGCCCTCATGGCAATTGATGGAATTGAGAATGTTGTTGCATCTCATGATCAGAATCTTGTCACATTTACATGCACTAAGGATGTGGATGTAGCAGTGATTAAGGCAGCAGTAGAAGACTGCGGATACGAGTTTGTTGGTGTGGCAGAATAATGCCAGATAGGGTAATATGCCACTTGGAAAGTTAGGCTAATAAATAGTATAATAATAAAGTTAGAGATACATTTTTAATAAGAAAAGAGAATTGATAATTTTATGAGAACAAGTGGTATTTTACTTCCTGTTGCATCTTTGCCAGGTAAATACGGAATAGGTACTTTTGGAAAGGAAGCATATAAGTTTGTTGATGCACTTAATGCTGCCGGACAGTCATATTGGCAGATTCTTCCTCTGGGACAGACAGGATATGGTGATTCACCATATCAGTCATTTTCAACTTATGCAGGTAACCCATATTTCATTGACCTGGAGACTCTGATTGAAGAGGGATTACTTACCAAGAAGGAGTGTGATGCCTGCGATTTCGGGTCATCTGATGACTATATAGATTACGAGAAGCTTTATTATGCACGCTTTGACCTGCTCAGAATTGCTTTTGAGCGTAGCAGGATTTCTACTAAGAAGGCTTATAAGGATTTCTGTAAGAAGAATGAGTCATGGCTTGATGATTATGCACTCTTTATGGCGGTTAAGAACTCATTTGATGGTGTCAGCTATATTGAGTGGGATGAAGATATAAGGACACGTCAGCCTGAGGCGGTTGCAAGATATACTAAGAAGTATAAGTCTGATATAGATTTCTATAAGTTCTTACAGTATGAGTTCAGTAAGCAGTGGCAGGCACTCAAGTCATATGCCAATGGGAAAAATGTTAAGATTATCGGTGACATCCCAATATACGTAGCTTTTGACAGTGCTGATACATGGGCTAATCCAGAACTTTTCCAGTTTGATACCAAGGGATATCCTATAGCAGTTGCAGGCTGTCCGCCTGACGGATTCTCTGCAACAGGTCAGTTATGGGGTAATCCACTGTATGACTGGAAGTATCATAAGGAAACTGGATATAAGTGGTGGATAACAAGAGTTGCTCACTGCTATGAGCTGTATGACATGGTACGTGTTGACCACTTCAGAGCGTTTGATGCCTACTATGCAATACCTTATGGCGATCCAACAGCTGAGTTTGGTAAGTGGAAGAAGGGCCCTGGATTTGCCCTCTTTAAGGCTATTAAGGCTGAGCTTGGTGAGCTTGATATGATCGCTGAGGATTTAGGCTTCTTAACAGAGTCAGTATTTGAGCTTGTAAGGAAGACTGGATTCTCTGGAATGAAGGTATTACAGTTTGCCTTCGACTCAAGAGAGGATTCGGATTATCTTCCTCATAACTATAATAAGAATACCGTGGTTTACACAGGTACACACGATAATGAGACTACAGTCAGCTGGTTTAAGACTATTAAGAAGGCTGACAGACAGATGGCACTCGATTACCTTAATGTTAAGGAATTCACATCGGATCATGATATAGCATGGGCATTTATCAGACTTGCCATGGGATCAGTATCTAATCTGTGCGTAATACCAATGCAGGATTATCTGGCTCTTGGCGCAGAGGCTCGTATTAACACACCATCGACCCTTGGTGGCAACTGGGTATGGCGCATGAAGAAGGGCGCATTTACTAAGAAGCTCGCAAAGGAGATTAAGGATATTACCAAGCTTTATGCGAGAATGCAGTGAATTAGTGACATTTAAGGAGGAGAGCAGTCGTGTTTAATAGAAATGGCAGGATGGTATACGACGAGAATGGACAGAGAGTAGCCCGTGATCCTAAGAAGGCCATGAAAGGCCTGGGAATCATTGTGGTTGTTCTTTTGGTGCTTATTACCGGCTTTGATACCTTCTATACAGTAGGGGAAACAGAATCTGTTGTTGTCACAACCTTTGGTAAGGCTACATTGGTAGACGAGAAGGGCTTACACTTCAAGATTCCGTTTATTCAGAAGGCTACCAGTGTTGATACAACAGTTCAGGGTATCAAGATTGGATATGCAGAGGGTGAAGATGGAACATACTCAGTTGAGCATGAATCCATTATGATTACATCGGATTACAATTTTATTGATTGTGATTTCTATGTATCTTATCAGGTTACAGATCCTATTAAGTATCTGTATAATTCGGATCAGCCTGATTTTATTCTTAAGAATATTGCGATGTCCAGCATTAGATCAACAGTATCTGCGTACCCGGTGGATATTGCTATTACTACAGGCAAGGCTGAGATTCAGAGCAATGTTAAGGCTATGATTATTGACGAGCTTGAGGAAGAGGATATTGGTATCACACTGATTGATGCAAGTATTCAGGACGTTGAACCACCTACAGATGAGGTTATAGAGGCTTTTACTGCAGTTGAGACAGCCAAGCAGGGTAAAGAATCTGCGATTAACGAAGCTAATGCATACCGTAATGAACAGATACCTGCAGCAGAGGCTAAGGCTGACAGAATTCTTCAGGAGGCAGAAGCTACCAAGACAGCACGTATTAATGAGGCGACAGGACAGGCTGCAAGATTTGATGCAGAGTATAATGAGTACCGTAATTACCCTCTTATTACCAAGCAGCGTATGTTCATGGAGACAATGGAGGACGTCCTTCCAACGCTTAAGGTAGTAATAGATTCCGGCAATGGTGACATTAAGAAGTATTATCCAATTACTGGCGATTCGTTTGAAGGCGCGGTACTTGATGACGTCGAGCAGTAGGAGGGAATAGCGATGAATAAGAAGAGATTAATTGTTTTAATTATTGCTGTTATTGCTGTATTCATCCTCTCCTCTGAGGTATGCTATACAACTTATGAGAATGAATATTCGGTAGTTAAGCAGTTTGGTAAAATTGTAGCAACTAATGATACTGCTGGTCTGCGCACTAAGCTGCCTTTTGCACAGACAGTATCATATGTACCTAAGGCAAGACAGATTTACGACCTCCCGGCATCTGAGGTTATTACAAGTGACAAGAAGACGATGCTTGTTGATGCATATGTTCTTTGGAATGTAACAGATGCCAAGGCATATACACAGACACTTAATGCAAGCACATATACAGCCCAGGGAAGAATTGATGTAATCGTATATAATGCGATTAAGACAACTATCTCTTCCATGAGCCAGGAGGATCTGATTGCCAGCCGTGACTCGGCAATGAAGATCGAGACTACAGTAGCTGAATATGATGGACTTGAGATTAATGATATTGCATCTTCAGAGACAGATGAGGAGGGTAATATCATTGAAACAGCTGCTGCAGAGACTGATCCGGAAGTAATTGTTATATCAGACTTACTGCTTAAGTGTATCGGTTCACAGTGTGACCAGTATGGTATTAAGATTACAGATGTAAAGATTAAGGTGCTTGATCTTCCGGATGAGAATAAGGATGCTGTATATACAAGAATGATTACAGAACGTAATAATATTGCATCTGCTTATAAGGCACAGGGTGAATCCGAGGCACAGATTATCAGGAACACTACAGATGCAGAAGTATCTGTAATGCTATCTGAGGCACAGGCTAAGGCTGATGCAACAGTTGCTCAGGGTGAAGCAGAGTATATGAAGATTCTGTCTAAGGTATACAACGAAGAGGACAAGGCAGATTTTTACCTGTACACTTTACAGTTAGATGCCCTTAAGAAGTCTGTAACCAATGGAAATACAACAATATTCCTAGATGAGAATAATCCAGTTGCGGAGATTTTTCAGGGTAATTATTAATACTAGGGTTTGGGAGGTTACATGGAAAGGTCTGACGGAGTATTATTAGGTCAGTATAAAAGTAGCAGGAAGAAATACCTCGAATTAGAGAAGCTTATTTCACAGATTCTGGACGATATCATTAAGAAGAACGACTTCTTTGTTATGGATGTTGCACACAGAACCAAGGAAGTTGATTCGCTGCAGGAGAAGCTTGAGCGTAAAGGTGGCAAGTATGCTTCCTTAATGGATATTAAGGACCTATGCGGCTTTAGAATTATCTGTTATTTCTCTGATACAGTGGATAAGATTGCCAAGGCACTGGAGGAGGTATTTATATTCGACAGAGAGAATACCATTGATAAGAGGGCGACACTTCAGTCCACTCAGTTTGGATATCTTTCGCTGCACTGTATCTGTTCACTCCCTGAGAAGGATATTTATCCTGAGGAGATGTGGGGCGTACCATTTGAGATTCAGATAAGAACCGTATTACAGCACGCCTGGGCAGAGATTGAGCATGACCTTGGCTACAAGAGTGATTTCGGTGTTCCTAAGGCTATCAGAAGGAATTTCTCGAGAGTCGCAAGCCTTTTAGAGGTGGCAGACAGGGAGTTCTTAGCCATAAGGGAAGATTCAGAGGAATATACAAGACAGATTAAGGAACGCATTAACTCAAGCAGGGGTAATAACGTACTAATTGACCGTGTTTCCCTTACTGAGTATATGCGTAATAATGTTGAGATAATCAGATTCATCAATGAAGTGACGGATGAGATTGGTGTTGAGGTCGAATTCATTGATCCAGGCACATTTGTTAAACAGCTTGAATGGCTTGGTGTTGAGACCATTGGTGATCTCACTGTGTTATTTAAGAACAACCAGCAGTATGTCTATGATATGATTAAGAAGACTGCTGAGGATTTCGGAATAGATATTATATCTACTGCAGCTATTCTTAGATTCACCTGTGAAGGTGAACTGATAAGAGGCAAGTTTAAGGAGCCTATGATTAGGAGGTACTTAAGCGTCAGCTACAGTGATCCGGTTAAAATCGAACGCAATTTAAACAGAATATTAGGCAGGGAGGACTGAACCATGTGGAATGAGCATCTTACAGGGTATCTTGAGAATGAATTTGACGTTGCGGGTGTAACAGATAGACTTATTAAATGGATTCAGGACTGGTTCGCTATTAACGGACCTGAGTCACCAGCTGTTATTGGATTATCAGGTGGTAAGGATTCAACACTTGTTGCAACCTTATGCGTGAAGGCTCTTGGCAAAGACAGAGTGTTCGGTATATTAATGCCAGACCATGAGCAGAGTGATATTGCTGTATCCAAGGCAGTTGCAAAGTGGCTTGACATTGACCATGCAATCGTTAATATCGGACCAGCCACAGATGGTATTAAGGAAGCTATAAGCAGCGCTGAGAATAAGACAAAGAGTGGAAAGTCATTCACTTTTACAACTCAGAGTATGATTAATATTGCACCAAGAATTCGTATGACTACACTGTATGCAGCAAGTCAGACAATGAATGGACGTGTATCTAATAACTGTAACCGCTCAGAGAACTATGTTGGATATTCAACAATATTCGGTGATGCAGCAGGAGATTTCTCGCCACTGCATAATCTGACAGTTACGGAGATTATTACTATCGGAGAATACCTCGGTGTACCTGAGGAATTTATTCATAAAGCTCCATCAGACGGCTTAACAGGCAAGACTGATGAAGATAACTTCGGCTTCACTTATGAGCAGCTTGATACACTTATCCTTACGGGAATATGTGAGAACGAGGAGCTTAGAGAGAAGATCGTTAAGAGGCATGAGGCTAACTTATTCAAGCTTAAGCCAATGCCAGCATTTGAACCATAATTTATAGCAGAGGGAAGAAACATGACTTACAAAGAATTACTTGAAAATGCAGCAAAATGTAGCGGACCATACTGCAAGGTATGTCCTGTATGTAACGGAAGAGCATGCGGCAAGCAGCTTCCAGGACCAGGATCAAAGGGCATTGGAGATACAGCAATGCGTAATTACGATGCCTGGAAGAAAATCAGAATCAATCTTAATACTATTTCAGAGAATAAGCCTGCGGATACTAAGTTTGATTTCTTTGGAACAACACTTAGAATTCCAGTTTTAGCAGGTCCTGTTGGAGCTGTTAATCTTCACTATGGTGATAAGTATAATGATGTTGAATATAATAATATCTTAGTTTCTGCATGTGCAGAGAGTGGAATTGTTGCCATGACAGGTGACGGAACTAATGGTGACGTTATGAAGGCAGCATGTGGAGCTATTAAGGCTAATAAGGGCGTTGGTGTACCAACAGTTAAGCCTTGGGATGAGAAGACTTTAGAAGAGAAGTTAGCACTTGTTAAGGAATCTGAGAGCTTTGCAGTAGCAATGGACATTGATGCAGCAGGACTTCCATTCCTTCAGAATCTTACTCCACCAGCAGGATCTAAGACAACTGAGGAGCTTGCATCCATTATTAAGGCAGCAGGCAAGCCATTTATTATTAAAGGTGTTATGACAGTTGAGGGCGCATTAAAGGCTAAGGAAGCCGGCGCAGCAGGTATTGTAGTAAGTAACCACGGTGGACGTGTTCTTGATCAGTGTCCAGCAACAGCTGAAGTGTTATATGAGATAGCCAGGGCTGTAGGCGATGACATGATGGTACTTGTTGATGGTGGTATCAGAGATGGTGTTGATGTATTCAAGGCTCTTGCTCTTGGTGCAGATGCAGTCATCATTGCAAGACCATATGTTACAGCTGTATATGGTGGCGAAGCTGAAGGTGTTAAGCTCTATACAGATAAGCTTGAGGCAGAGCTTAAGGATGCAATGAAGATGTGTGGCGTAAGCAGCCTTGATGAGATAAGCGAGAAGAATCTCTACAAGCCATCTAACCCATATCTTGCATAATTAACGCATGGGAATAACAAAAAAGATAACGCACATGGACCTTGATCAGATTGCATCAAGTGGACAGTGCTTCAGATGGAAACAGATAGATACTGACACATATGTCATACCTGAATTAAGGCGTGAAAATGCGATAATTCCAGCACTTACCATTAAAAAGGCAGGAGATGAGTTCGAACTGTCGTGTACGGAAGATGACTGGAATAGTCAGTGGTATTATTACTTCGATTGCGACACAGACTACGATGAAGTGGAGCGAAGAATTAATAATTCCAGCGATGAACACTGCAAGACGGCTTTTAATGAAGGTAGTGGAATCAGAATTCTTAGACAGGACCTCTGGGAGATGATAGTTACATTTATCATCTCTCAGAATAATAATATAAAAAGAATAACTAACTCTGTGGAAGAGATAGTAAGAAGGAATGGTGGTCACTTCCCATATCCGGGCGAGGTGGATCCGGAGATGTTCATGGACAAGTCACTGGGACTTGGCTACAGATCACCATACCTAAGGGATCTGTACACTTACGTGTATGAGAATCCTGAGTGGCTGTCGGTTTTGCCGGATCTTAGTTATGAAGAAGCATTTAGTCACCTTAAGAGACAAAAGGGGATTGGGCCTAAGGTTGCTAACTGCATCTGCTTATTCGGATTACATCATGTGGAAGCGTTCCCGATTGATACGCATGTCAAGCAGCTGCTTGATAAGTATTATCCGGATGGATTCTATTATGATTATTATGAAGGGATTGCTGGTATTGTTCAGCAGTACCTGTTTTATTACGAACTTAGACATTAACTGTACTAATGGGGCGTTACGCGTAGGGTGGGGCCTACCTCGTAACAGATTGGAGGGTTTATGAAGCTGATGTTTATTGGAGCGGACCATGAGGTTACGGGAAGCTGCCATTATCTTAATGCATGTGGCAAGCATATCCTTGTGGATTATGGAATGGAGCAGGGACAGAATGTATTCGAGAATGTGGATATTCCGGTTGAGGCTCCATTAATTGATTATGTACTGTTAACACATGCTCATGTGGATCATTCAGGAATGCTCCCGCTACTCTATGCGAAGGGCTTCAGAGGACAGGTCTTAATGACTGAGGCAAGTGCTGATCTGTGCAGTATTATGCTTCGTGACTGTGCTCATATCCAGATGCAGGAGGCTGAATGGCATAACAGGAAGGCTAAGAGAAGCGCCACCATGAAGGAGGCCGAGCCTGTATATACATTGGAAGATGCTGATGGCGTTATTAAGAAGATAGTGCCATGCTCATATAATAAAGAAATTGAATTATGTGAGGGTATCACCATAAGATTCGCTGATATCGGACATTTACTTGGTTCAGCGAGTATTGAAGTATGGATTGATGAAGACGGACAGAAGCGTAAAATCGTATTCTCCGGTGATATTGGTAATAAAGACCAGCCGCTTATTAAGGATCCGGGCCATGTAGCAGAGGCTGATTATGTTGTAATGGAGTCCACATATGGTGACAGACTTCATTCTACAGAGAGACCTGACTATGTTAAGGAACTTGCAGGCATCATTCAGGATACCTTTAACAGGGGCGGTAATGTGGTAATTCCTTCCTTCGCGGTAGGACGTACCCAGGAGATGCTTTATTTCATACGTAAGATTAAGGAAGATAAGCTTATTAAAGGCTTTTCGGACTTCCCAGTGTATGTGGACAGTCCGCTTGCTGTTGAAGCAACTGGAATCTTCCATAAGAATGAGATAAGCTGCTTTGATGAAGAGGCAATGGAGCTGGTTAATAAGGGAATTAATCCTATAACCTTCCCTGGTCTTAACTTAAGTATAACAAGTGATGAATCCAAGGCGATTAATTTCGATATGACGCCTAAGGTAATTCTCTCGGCATCGGGAATGTGCGAGGCCGGCAGAATTAGACATCACTTAAAGCACAACCTGTGGAGACCTGAGTGTACAATCCTGTTTGTAGGATATCAGGCAGTTGGAACATTGGGCCGTGCACTTATAGATGGAACCAAGGAAGTTAAGCTCTTTGGCGAGACAATTGAGATAAGGGCAGATATTAAGCAGTTAGCAGGAATATCAGGACATGCTGATAAGAATGGACTTTTAGAGTGGATTAATGCATTTGAGTCAAAGCCTAAGAAGGTGTTCGTCGTACATGGTGAGGATGCTGTTGCAGATGCATTTACCCAGACACTTATAGACGAGTATGACTACGATGCGTATGCACCATTCAGTGGAACGAAGTTTGATCTTATAACAGGTACATTTGATTATGAAGCTGTGCCTGTACGTATTACCCAGACTAAGAAGAAGCCTGCTAATGATGTATTCGCAAGACTTATGGCAGCAGGTCAGAGGCTTATTGGTGTTATTAAGAAGAATGAAGGAGTAGCTAATAAGGATTTAGCGAAGTTCGCAGATCAGATAATTGCACTCTGCGATAAATGGGACAGATAAAGGGGACTAACAATGAGTTATGCAGATAAAGTATTTGTAGATATGTGTAAGGATATTCTTGAGAATGGAACAAGTACAGAGGGCGAGAAGGTAAGACCACACTGGCCTGATGGCACAAGCGCATATACTATTAAGAAGTTTGGTGTAGTTAACAGATATGATCTTAGTAAGGAGTTCCCTCTTCTTACACTCAGACGTACAGCACTTAAGTCGGCAACCGATGAGATGCTCTGGATATGGCAGAGGAAATCCAATAATATTCATGATCTTAATTCGTCAATCTGGGATGAGTGGGCTGATGAGACAGGCTCTATCGGTAAGGCATACGGCTACCAGATGAGCGTTAAGCATCAGTATAAGGAAGGAATGATGGATCAGGTAGACAGAGTTATCTATGATCTTAAGAATAATCCTTTCTCAAGACGTATTATGACTAATATCTATGTGCATCAGGATCTTCATGAGATGAATCTCTATCCATGCGCATATAGTATGACATTCAATGTTACTCAGAAGCCTGGCGAGGATAAGCTTACGCTTAACGGTATCCTTAACCAGCGCTCGCAGGATGTGCTCGCTGCTAACAACTGGAATGTAGTTCAGTATTCGGTTCTTTTACATATGCTTGCGCGTCACTGTGACATGAATGTAGGTGAGCTTGTTCATGTAATTGCAGATGCGCATATCTATGACAGGCATGTGCCTATTATTAAGGAATTAATTGAGAGAGAGCAGTTCGAGGCACCTAAGTTCACTCTTAATCCTGATAAGAAGGATTTCTATGAATTTACCAAGGATGATGTATCTGTAGAGAATTATGTTACAGGTGAGCAGATACTTGATATCCCAATAGCTATATAAGGAAAAGGTGATTAGATTATGAACGCGATAGTTGCGGTAGATAAGAACTGGGCAATTGGTAATAAGGGACAGCTGCTTATCAGCATTCCTGCAGATATGAAGATGTTCAGACAGGAGACAACAGGTAAGGTTATAGTACTTGGAAGGAAAACAATCGAGACATTTCCTAACTGTAAGCCACTGCCTAACAGAGTGAATATTGTATTATCCACCAAGAAGGATTACGAGGTACCGGGTGCAACAGTTGTGCATAGTGTGGAGGAGCTCTTAGAGGAGCTTAAGCAGTATAACACTGAAGATGTATATATAATCGGTGGCGATTCTGTATATAAGCAGATGATTGATTACTGTGATACAGTTCATGTGACCAAGATAGATCGAGAATATGAGGCGGATGCATATTTCCCTAATCTTGATAAGATGCCTGAATGGGGTATAACTGCTGAGAGTGAAGAGCAGGT
Source organism: Lachnospiraceae bacterium (assembly GCA_045615825.1). Classification (GTDB taxonomy): domain Bacteria; phylum Bacillota; class Clostridia; order Lachnospirales; family Lachnospiraceae; genus Colinaster. Next base: position 10,577 of record JAZLFL010000110.1, on the reverse strand, counting down.
GTACTTTGATACAACCTATGCATTTGTCAAGTATTCGAAGTCCAATAAATAGGACATAATATGTGAGATTATAGGGGTAGCCAGTTTTTTGGTTACCCCGTTTTAGTGTTTTTTATCGTTTAGGAAGGATTGTATGAGAATAATTCATTGTGCAGACTTACATCTTGATTCCAAGATGACATCTAACCTTGACAGCGCACGTGCTAAGGAGAGGAAGATGGAGATACTTAATACCTTCAACAGGATGGTTGATTATGCAGCTACTAATTCTGTGGAGGCTATACTAATTGCTGGTGATATGTTTGACACTAACAATATATCTGCTCTTGCACGTAATACAGTAAGAGATGCGATTGTAAGTAATCCGGGAATTGATTTCTATTACCTTAAGGGTAATCATGACAGGGACAATTTCTTAGCTTCGCTGGATGTGATCCCGGATAATCTTAGGCTCTTTAATGATGAGTGGTCAAGCTATATGCTGGATGAGAAGGTAGTACTTAGCGGTATTGAGCTTAATAAAGTTAACTTAGGCAGTTATATTAATTCTCTTATCCTTGATCCGGGTATGTTCAATATTGTTATGCTTCATGGACAGGAATCAGAGAGTACTGTCAAGGATAAAGCCGAAGTAATAAGCATTAAGGACCTTAAGAATAAGAATATTGACTATCTTGCATTAGGTCATATCCACAGCTATAAGGAGGCACCTATCGATGGCAGAGGCGTGTACTGTTATCCTGGATGTTTAGAGGGAAGAGGCTTTGATGAGCTTGGAGTGCACGGCTTTGTGTTGCTTGATATTGATGGTGATAATCACAGAATTGACAGGAAGTTCATTCCTTTTGCAGACAGGCAGCTGCGAGAGCTTACTGTAGATATTACAGACATATCGACTACAAGTCAGATTATTGAACAGATTGACAGAATGATGGAATCCTACCCAGTTGGCAGCAGGAATCTGCTCAAGATTATTCTCACGGGTGGAGTTGATATTGAGTGTGAGAAGGACATTGATTATATCTATAAGCACTATGAGCCGCTGTTTTACTTTGTTAAGGTCTATGATGAATCAAAGCTTAAGGTAAACTTCGAGGACTATAAGTATGATGAATCCCTTAAGGGAGAGTTCGTACGAACTGTAATGGGGAGTGATGATAAGCTTACGGAGTCTGAGAAGGCAGCAATTATAAGAATAGGATTACAGGCTATAGCCGGAGAGGAGATAGACTGATGAGACTAGTTAGTATTCATGTTAATAATTTTGGACGATTAAGTGATTTCACTTATGAATTCGATGAGAAGTTCAACCACATTGCGGGTGCTAATGGCTGGGGCAAAAGTACGATGGCAGCCTTCATCAGAGTTATGTTCTATGGATTTGAAGGTGAAGGTAAGCGAGGACTCTTAGATAACGAGCGTAAGAGATGGGAGCCATGGCAGGGTGGTGTCTATGGCGGAAGTCTTACATTTACTGAGAATGGTAAGACATATACTGTCACCAGAACTTTTAAGAGTAAGGCGGCTGAGGATATCTTCGAACTCAGGAACGCAGATACTAATCTGATAAGTGAGGATTATTCAAGTAAGCTTGGTGAAGAATTATTCGGAGTTAATTCGGAATCTTATCTTCGCACTGCATTCATCGGGCAGAATGATGTGGTGACCAGTACAACGGATGGAATTAATGCCAAGATTGGTAATATTGCAGACAGCACTAACGATCTTGACTGCTATGAGAAGGCAAGCGAGCGACTTGCAGGGCTTCTTAACAGTCTCTCACCAAGGAGAGCTACAGGAAGTATTAATAAGCTTAAGGCCGAGGTCACAAGACTTCAGACTGAGGTCAGGAATGGATCGGCCATAGTTGATTCCATGCACAGGTTAGAGGACTCCATTATGGAGAGGCAGGGCATGCTTGAGACATTTACTTCTGCCAGGGAAGAGCTTGTGGTTAAGCAGAAGACAGTCAGTGATTATAAGGATATTCAGGCTGCCAGAGAAGTGTATACAAGCATCTGTGATACATATGAGGAGCGTAAGGAAGCAGCCCTTGTTAAAAGAGCTGACTTTGGAGAGGTTCTTCCAACAGAGGAAGAGCTTGGTATTAAGATAGATGAAGCAGCTAATATTGTTAATCTTGCCAATACAGTTGAATTATACAGATTAACAAGCGAGGAGGAAGCGGAGTATGGCAGGTTAAGCTTTAAGTATGATGAAGCTTCCAGAGATATAGCCTATAATGCAGAATTACTTCGTAAATGGAGAGCCAGAGAGGGAAGAGCACTTAATGAGTCTGGACGACAGGCAGATCTTAAGATTATGCAGAATGAGTTAGAGACTATTAAGAGGGATAAGAAGTCACTTCCTGCACTTGCAATTGTTGGGCTGATCCTTATAGTAGCTGCAATGGCAATGGCAGTATTATCGCTACTTATTCTGCCATCAATTGTGCTTATTAGAATAGGTGCTGCAGTCTCTGCAGTAACTCTTATTGCCGGAATTCTTCTCACGATACTTAATCTGCGCTTGCATTCTGCTGAAGTGGAATCACGTATCTTACGTCAGACCAAATTAATGGATGAGCTCGAAGGCGAGATAGCTGAAGATATAAGAGCACGTAATGAAGTTGATGGCGAGCTTACGAATTATCTTAAGAGTTATAAGATAGCATTTAATCCATCAAGCGTCGTAGATGACATGCAGCAGATTCAGAGAGAGATTATCAGGCTTGATGAGCTTGACAGTAAGAAGCAGAATCTTGGTGAGTCAGTAAGCAGACATGAGGAAGCTCTTAAGCGTGTGGATGATTATATACTCAGTCTTGGAATGGTACCTGAGGATAACAGGCAGGCAATGCTTAACAGACTGCTCTTATCATTAAGAACCCTTGTAGACGCTGACAAGCAGGTGGAAGCAGCATATAACAGGAAGAGTGAGTATGAAGACAGCCACGATATGGACAGAATACTTAAGGCAAAGCTTCCTGAGGATATTCCGGAACTTGGTGAACTGACTGCAATGCTCTCTGATGTCAATAATAATATTGACAGGCTTAATATGGAGCTTAGTAATCTTAACAGACAGCATGATGATCTTCAGGAGAAGCTGGATGACTGGGAAGACAGCAGGGAAGTGCTTGGAGACAAGGAACAGGAACTCCATGAGATGGAGAAGAAGTATAAGAGAATCGAGGCTGCCAAATCATTCTTATCTGTAGCTAAGGAATCAATGACTGCCAGATATATGGATCCTCTTATTAAGGGCTTTGGTAAGTACTACGGGGCTATTACAGGAAGTGAGGCTTCAGATTATAGGATAGATGCTAATACGAACTTAAGCATCGAGGCATCCGGTTCACAGCATGATACAAGGTGCTTAAGTGCAGGATATCAGGATCTGATAGGCTTCTGTATGAGACTGTCCTTGATAGATGCCATGTATGATGAAGAAAAGCCTATGCTTATCCTGGATGATCCGTTTGTTAATCTGGATTCATCGAAAATGGCATCAGCAGAGGCTTTACTTGGAATTCTTTCGAATGATTATCAGTTATTATATTTTACCTGTCACTAATCAGATGTAGCCACCGTCTAATCCGATTATCTGACCGGTCATATAAGGAGTGGTAGTGACTAAGGTTGCTACCACTTCTGCTACTTCTGTAGGAGAAGCTAATCGGCCTGATGGAATCTCATCGATAAGTGCCTGGGTCTCCTCGTCAGAGAAGCATTTATTCATATCTGTATCAATTACACCACATGCTATGGCATTAACAGCAATACCTGATGGAGCAAGCTCCTTGGCAAGAGCCCTGGTGAAGCTGTTCATACCACCCTTACTTGCAGAGTATGCAACCTCCATTGAGGCACCGACTGTCCCCCACATAGATGAAATATTGATTATTCGCCCGCTTTTATTAGGGAGCATAAGCTTAATCGCTTCTCTGGATGTATAGAAGATGGAATCAAGGTTAGTTGCCATCACTTTGTTCCAGTCATCATCGCTCATATCCTGTAAGAGGCCGATATGCGCAATACCAGCGTTGTTGACAAGGACATCCAGAGATGAAATGGAAGCGAATACGCTTCTTACGAATGCAGAGTCACCTATATCTCCCTGGTAGCAGGTAACTGTAACAGGGTTAGTACTGCGTATTTCATCTGCAAGCGCATTGAGTTTATCTATATTGTTGTGGCATACAAGATGGAGGTCATATCCGGCAGAAGCAAGTCTTCTTGCGATGGCTTCACCGATTCCTCTTGATGCTCCAGTTATTAATGCTTTTTTATTCATGAAAACCGCCTTTGAAAGTGTTCTTAGTGAATTGTAGCATGTGATAAAAAATAGTACAATGTAATAGACATCCAGTTAGACTTATGGAGGTATTAAGTATATGAGAGATCTGGTTATTATAGGTGCCGGCCCTGCCGGCCTTACAGCGGGAATATACGGTAAGAGAGCAGGTTTAGATACATTAATTATTGATGAAAGCTGCATAGGCGGTGGTCAGGTATTAACTACCTATGAAGTAGATAACTATCCAGGATTACCAGGAACATCCGGTATGGAGCTTAGCAGCAGGTTCAAGGAGCATGCGGAAGTGTCCGGTGTTGAATTCCTTGCAGCGACCTTAAAGGGTATTGAGTTAGCAGGTGATACTAAGAAGCTTATTACAGATGAAGGCGATATAGAGTGTAAGGCGCTTATCATCGCTACAGGAGCTGTTCACAATCACCTGGGTATTCCAGGCGAGGAAGAGCTTGCGGGAATGGGAGTATCCTACTGTGCAACCTGCGACGGAGCGTTTTTCAGGAACAGAGTCACTGCTGTTGTAGGTGGTGGAGATGTGGCTCTGGAGGATGCACTGTTCTTAGCAAGAGGATGTAGTAAGGTCTATCTTATACATAGAAGGGATGCCTTCAGAGGAGCGAAGAAGCTTGTAGATGCTGTTAAGGCAGCTGGTAATATCGAGATTAGCTATGATACTGTGGTCGAGAAGATTATAGGAGAGGATCAGGTAGAGTCGATAGAGATTAGGAATGTGAAGACAGAAGTGGCAGATACGCTGACACTTGATGGAATATTCATAGCAGTCGGTACACATCCAACCTGCGATTATCTTAAGGGTGTAGTCGATATGGATGAAAGCGGCTACATCATAGCAGATGAGTCAGGCATCACCAATATACCAGGTGTATTCGCGGCAGGAGATGTCAGGAAGAAGCGTTTGAGGCAGATTGTGACAGCAGCTTCAGACGGCGCGAATGCAGTTCATTCAGCAGTAGAATATCTTAATTAATACAATCAGGGGGACTTAATGTTTAGGCGTTTAAGTCCCCCTGATTTGACATTTGGGTGACATAATGGTATATTTGTTAAGTATTTGTTACGAAAAAATAGTAAAATTTGAAAGCAGCATAGTATGAATAGAGACAGAATGAAGATTTCTGTACTTCTTGCGACCGGCACTTTAGCCGGTGCTTTAATGTTTGGGCTGAATACTTTGGAGGTCCAGGCAACAGGACTATCGAATATGCTTCCGACGGCAGGTTTTTCGCTGACTGTTGAGGGCGGTAGTTCCATAGCGCAGGTTAAGACAGAAGTCAAAACAATTGTTGATAGGAGTGCTAAGGCACAGGAGGCGAAGGCTACTGAGAAGAAGGCTGAAGTCACCTTAAGTGTTACTAAATCAAGTGACGATGCGACGGATACAGGGGTTGAGGAAGAGACTACTGGAACAGAGGTAGTGGAGACTCATACAATTGCGGAAGTTGCAGAGCATACCATTGACTTTGATAAGGAAATAGTTGCTCCTATGACATATGCAGATATTCCTGAGGAACTCCTTAGAACTGATGAGGAGAAGGAATTCTATAATCTGGTAATTGCCAAGGTTAATGATTACGTTAACGTCAGGGATTATCCGGATGAGAACGAAGGTAATATCGTCGGAAAATTATATGATAAATCCGTTGGTAACTTTATTGAGGAACAGAACGGATGGTACAAGATTCAGTCAGGTAACTGTACTGGTTTCGTAAAGGCAGAGTACTGTGTAACAGGTGATGATGCCATTGACCTTGCTAAAGAGGTCGGAACCAGACTTGCAAGAGTTAATACTACAACTCTTAAGGTTAGAGAGGAAGCCAGTCTGGATGCTTCGGTACTCGGACTTGTACCAATAGATGAAGAACTTGTCGTTATTGAAGAGCTTGAGGGCTGGGTTAAGGTCGATATCGAAGAGGGTTATGGTTACGTATCGAATGAATTCGTAGATTTCCATACAGAGTTCGTAAAGGCTGAGTCCAAGGAAGAGGAAGAAGCAAGACTTGCCAAGGAGAAGGCTGAGAGAGATAAGGCTAACGCAGCAGCAAGAAGAGCGGCAGCGACTAATGAAGGTACTTCGGGCAGCCATTCGTCAGGATCGAAGATAACTGTTGGTGGAAGTGGCATTGGTTCTTCAGTATGTAATTACGCATTACAGTTCGTTGGTAACCCTTATGTATATGGTGGTTCATCACTTACACATGGTACTGACTGTTCGGGATTCGTAATGAGTGTATACAGGAACTTTGGTGTATCATTACCTCACTCATCATCAGCAGACAGAAGTGTTGGTTATGATGTTGGTGGACTTGGTAATGCACAGCCGGGTGATATTGTATGTTACTCAGGTCACGTTGCTATCTATATTGGTGGTGGACAGATTGTACATGCATCAACAAGCAAGACAGGTATTATTGTCTCGAACGCAACATATCGTAATCCAATCTGTGTAAGACGAATATTCTAATATTGATAATTTTAATGAGCTTTGGCTAAGGCCGAAGCTCATTTTTTATATAAAAAAGAAGCTGATTCTCTATTTTGAAGGAATATTCAGACTAAAAATTAAGTGCAAAAAATTGTTGACAAGTTGTCTGTTGTTAAAAACGCACAAATATACCTATGACCAAATTAGTCAATAAAATGCGAAAAACTCAGAGTTATCCACATACGCAAAGCGAAAGTATGGCTTATTCGCGACTTATTCACGGACTTATCCACATTATCCACGGTTATAAACAGGAAAAAAGCGAGTAAGTTGGATAAACAATCGAAAGTATGTTTTGGTAGAGGTGCACAAAGAAACAAAAGAAAAGTATTAATTTTGAAGTTTTCAAAAGAAAATTTATTAGAAAAATTTAGCCAAATTGTCTGACAATTAATAAGTGAACGTAGACAAATAGTATACAATATGGTATTATAAATCCATGCCAAAGAAGTCTATTTTGGCAAATACTCGATAGAAGGAGATGGAAATTATGAAATTCATCATTAGTGGAAAAAATATCGATGTGACAGATGGTCTTAAAGCAGCAGTTCAGGATAAGATAGGAAAGCTTGAAAAGTACTTCACTCCTGATACAGAGGTTCATGTAACATTAAGTGTTGAGAAGGATCGTCAGAAGATTGAGGTTACAGTACCTGTTAAGGGAACAGTTATCAGATCCGAGCAGGTAAGCAATGATATGTATGTATCAATAGATCTTGTTGAGGAGATTATTGAGAGACAGCTTAAGAAGTATAAGAATAAGCTTGCAAGTAAGCATCAGGCTACAGACATATTCAGACAGGATTTCCTTGAGAAGGACTATGTTGATGAAGAAGAGATTCAGATTGTTAGAAGTAAGAAGTTCGACATCAAGCCAATGTATGCTGAGGATGCCTGCATCCAGATGGAGCTTACAGGACATAATTTCTTCGTATTTGTTAATGCTGAGACAGATCAGGTCAATGTTGTTTATAAGAGAAAGGGTAATACCTACGGTCTCATTGAACCTGAGTATTAATTACTAATGTATAGGCCTGTGGCAAGTGCCACAGGTCTTTTTTTATGTTAAAATGAACATATGTGGTTAATAACATTAATAGGTTTTTTAATAATTACATATCTTACAGGCAGACAGAGTGGCAGAAGCCTTAGCGAGGTGCTTCCGGTAACTCTGTCAGGACTGTTACTTTTCCTGTATATATTAGGGCTTATGGGTAACATGAATGTTATCTGTATATTTGCCATTATTGTGATTTTAATATGCGTTCTTTCATTAGTAATAATGAAGAAGGAAGGACGAGACGTTTTTATATCGTCGGCCAGAGCGTTCTTTATGTCTGGCGAATCCCTTGTATTAATAGCAGGTCTCATAGTGCTTGGCATATTAACAGCGGGACATGTTGCCACATGGTGGGATGATGTTAACTACTGGGCAACGGATGCCAAGGCTTTGTATTATCTTAATGGCTTCACAGGCAAGTATGGCAATGTGGCACCGGAATTCGGAGACTATCCACCTGGAATTCAGATTATGAAGTGGTGCTTTGCCAAGTTATGCCTCACAGAATACAAAGAGGGGTTAACCTTCGCAGGCTATTACTGTATGAATGTAATATTCTGTCTGCCACTCCTTAAGAGGTTGAAGGGCAAAAATATCCTCTATCAGGTGATTGGCTTAATATGTGTATTCCTCCTTCCGGGTGTGTGCAATGATGTGTGGAGTCATGGAGCCTGCGCGGATGTTACCATGGGAATAGTATATGGAGCAGTTATTATTGCCATCTTTGATTATGAGGATACAGGTAAGGCTTTCTACTATATAAGAATAGCTTTGCTTATGTCACTGCTTACACTATGTAAGTCAGTGGGTTTTGAGTGGATGATATATTCGGCTGTCTTACTAGCTGGAATGACCTTTGTGTGTGGTGACAGATATGTCCGGCTGTTTGGGGCAAAACAACGTATATATGCGTTGTTCACGGTGATGACAGCGGTGTCATTCCAAATGTCATGGTGGATATACTGTCTTATTAACCGTCGTATTGCCAAGCTTACAAGTTCCGGTGCACATATGGCTGCGCGTGGGATAACCATCCCTGATAATGCAGGAACTAAAGCTAAGCTGTATCTTAGTGGCTTTAGCTTTTGCCCGATGCATACCAACAGAACGATAGCACTTGATCTGTCAGCACTTGTGATGATAATCATCATTGCTTTGGTGCTTATTACGCTGATTGTACTTAAGAAGCTTGACAGGAAGGAATCAGTGCTTCTGACGTTATATGTGTTGGTAACGGCGATTATTGCATACGGAATCATATTTGTGGGTCATATCACAATCTTCGCGGGAGAGAGTCAGTATGATACTGCGGAGGTCATGGCCATATCCATTTCGCGATATGCAGCACCGTTTACGATTGGAACCATGATGATGCTTATGTACATCATTATTAACAGATGTAATGAGCGTTATGCACTTATCGGATGCGCAGTATTCATACTTATTACCACGGACTATACTGCTGCGGCATATGCGCTTGGCGGATACAGGACTGGAAGGGAGCAGGATATTGCTGACAGGGATTCTATGGTGGATGATAATGGCTACCTGTATGCGGCAACTGTTAAGGAAGATGAAGCGCTGTGGGGACACAGGGTGTTGTATTTCAGGGACGATACGGTGATTCACTGGGTGAAGGATACTTATATTAATTATGAGGCCGCACCTGTGCCTACAGTATATGCGGGTATTAATCCGGCTACTATGAGTGCGGATGATATAGCGGCCAGGATTAAAGAGCTTCACGCGGAATATGTATATATAGAAGATGTGGGTTATCTTGAGGAGATTCCGCTTAGTGAAATCCTCAGTCCGATTATGGCAGAAGGTGAGACTTTTAACTATGAGACTGTGTACAGAGTTATTAATAATAGCACAGAAAATAGGGTAAATCTCATTGCAAAATAGTGGGTGCTATGGTACAATATGAGCATCGACTATGATAAAAAAATAACAATCTAATATTTAACAACGAAAGGAGTCATGAAAATGGCAAAGAAAGTAGTTATTGCAAGTGCATGCCGTACAGCCATCGGTACAATGGGCGGTACTCTTAGCACAACACCAGCAGCTGAGCTTGGTGCAATCGTTATTAAGGAAGCAGTTGAGAGAGCTGGTATTAAGCCAGAGGACGTTGATCAGGTTTACATGGGTTGTGTAATCCAGGCTGGTCTCGGACAGAACGTTGCTCGTCAGGCAACAATTAAGGCTGGTCTTCCAATCGAGGTTCCAGCAGTTACAATGAACGTTGTATGTGGTTCAGGTCTTAACTGTGTTAACCAGGCAGCTCAGATGATTATGGCTGGTGACGCTGACGTTGTAGTAGCAGGTGGTATGGAGAACATGTCAATGGCTCCTTACGCTCTTGATAAGGCTCGTTTCGGTTATAGAATGAACAACGGCAAGCTTGTTGATACTATGGTAAATGATGCACTTTGGGATGCATTCAACGACTATCACATGATTACTACCGCTGACAATATCTGCCGCGAGTGGGGTCTTACCCGCGAGGAACTCGATGAGTTCGCACTTAAGAGCCAGCAGAAGGCTGAGGCAGCTCAGAACTCTGGCGCATTCGACGCAGAAATCGTTCCAGTTATGGTTAAGAAGAAGAAAGAGATGGTTGAATTCAAGGTTGACGAGGGTCCTCGTGCTGGTTCTACTATCGAAGCTCTTCAGAAACTTCGTCCAATCAATCCA
>JAZLFL010000109.1:0-2985 GCA_045615825.1 Lachnospiraceae bacterium | reverse complement strand
TTGCCGTTCCCTTCGCACCGTGTAATCTGACTGCAAAATACCTTTCCGTCCTTATCATCTTCGATTTTTGCACGACCCTTAACTATTACTTTCTCACTTTCAGCAAGCCAGTTCTTAACTTCCTCGTACTGCCTGTGCCAGATCATACATTCCACAGAACCAGCCAGATCCTCTATTGTTGCTGTTGCGTATGTATCACCATTTTTCTTGGAAATCTTCTTTTCCAGCTTTTCTATGATACCGCCAATTACAACCTCTGCATTATCTCTGACCTTAGGCTCATTTTCCTCTACAGAAACGCTGCCTTCTTCACCTTCATCCTCTGTCTCAATATAGAAGTCTGTGCTTATATTTGTTGTATTTTCCTTAAGGAATCTTACGTACTTATCAAGCGGATGACCTGAAACATATACTCCAAGCATTTCCTTTTCAAATCTGAGCAACAGTTCTTTATCAAATTCGCCAATATTCGGGTACTGAATTTTAAAGCTTTCTCTTTCCTCTGCAGGTGCAAAGTCAAAAAGACTCATCTGACCTGATATAGCATCCTTCTTTGCCTTAGCTGTACGCTCGATTACCTGCTCAAAAACGGCCATAAGCTGTCTTCTTGTCCGTCCAAAGCAGTCCAAAGCTCCGGCCTTTATCAGGGCTTCTACTGTACGCTTATTTACCTCCTTAGATGACAGCCTGTTGACAAAATCCTCTAAATCAGTGAACTCTCCGTTTTTCTCCCTCTCTCGAACAATTTCATCTATTACATTACTTCCAACACCCTTAACTCCTGCAAGTCCAAAAAGAATATTTTCACCACTTGCAGAAAATACAGAATATCCCTGATTAATATTTGGTGAAAGAATTTTAATACCAAGCGCACGCACAGCAGCGATATAATTTGGCACCTTTTTAGGATTGCCAAGTACAGAGGTAATAAGCGATGCCATGTATTCAACTGGATAGTGATGTCTTAAATAAGCTGTCTGATAAGTAACATGTGCATAAGCTGCAGCATGGGATTTATTGAAGCCGTATGATGAATACTGAACAATCCAGTTGTATATCTCGTCGGCAACCTCTTCACTGATACCGTTTTTGATACATCCTGGAATTTCTACTTCTTCTTCGTTACCTGACTTATCAGATATTTTTTCAACACCGCCGTATATAAACATTTTACGTCTCTCAGCGATGACCTTTTCCTTTTTCTTTGAAATAGCACGTCTGAAGTTATCAGCAAGGCCCATAGGGAATCCAGCCAAATCCTGTACTATTCTAAGAACCTGCTCCTGATAGATAAGAGAGCCTGCAGTGTCTTTAAGAATTGGCTCAAGCTGCGGACACAAATATGTTACAGAAGATGGATCTGTTCTTGACTGAATATACGAATCAATAAATGGAATAGTCGCAGGTCTGTATAGAGCTATTCCTGCAATAATATCCTCAAGATTCTTAGGCTTAAGACGAGTCATGAAGTTTGTCATTCCCTGGCTTTCAAGCTGGAATACACCCTCTGTCTCTCCTCTGCCAATCATCTGATATACGCCCTGATCATTATAATCAATTGTCGAAATATCTATCTTAATGCCACGGTTTCTATATACATTTTCAACAGTTTCATCTATAACTGTAAGGTTTCTAAGGCCAAGGAAGTCCATCTTAAGAAGTCCAAGCTCCTCAAGAATAGGTGCTTCGAACTGAGTCGTAATAGTGCTTCCATTTGCACTCATCGCCATTGGAACAAATTCATCAACTCGCTCTGGAGAAATCAGCACTCCGGCAGCATGAATAGAAGGCTGTCTAGGAAGACCCTCCAATTTTCTACCCATATCTACGATATAATGAACTTCGTCATCCGTCTCATATAGCGCCTTAAACTCTGGATTTTGCTCAAGAGCTTTATCAAGAGTCATTCCCGGCTCGAAAGGAACAAGCTTAGAAAGCCTGTTACCAAGATCTATTGGCTTATCTAAAACTCGCACTACATCCTTAAGAACACCCTTCGCCGCAAGCGTTCCAAATGTAATAATCTGGCAAACGTGATCTCTGCCATATTTTTCATTTACATATTCAATGACCTTACCTCTTCCCTCAGGAGCAAAGTCAGTATCAATATCGGGCATGGATACTCGATACGGATTAAGAAAACGTTCAAAGTATAAGTCAAACTGTATTGGATTAATATCTATAATATCAAGGCAATACGACACTAATGAGCCTGCTGCAGAGCCTCGTCCTGGGCCAACAGAAACCCCATTATTTTTAGCGTATTTAATAAAATCTGAAACTATAAGGAAGTAATTTACAAATCCAAGGTTATCAATGATGTTAAGCTCGTATGCTATACGTTCCTTAAGACTCTTTAATTCATCAGCCTTATCCGGATTGCTATATTCATCCGGGAATTTGCGTTCTAAACCTTCCTCGCAAAGCTTCTCTATATATGTTCTTGATGTGTAGCCTTCTGGTACATCGAATGGAGGCAGGTGGTAATTGCCAAATTCGATTGTTACATTACATCTGTCAGCAATTTTCTGTGTATTTTCTATTGCATCAAGAGCATATGGGAAAAGCGCACGCATTTCCTCTTCACTCTTAACGAAAAACTGCCCACCCTCATATCGCATTCTGTCTTCATCATCGACCTTCTTACCTGTCTGAAGGCATAATAATAAATCATGCGCCTCGACATCCTCAGCCATTGTATAATGAATGTCATTTGTTGCAACAAGCGGAATGTTGAGCTCTTTACTCATTCGAAGAAGAGCCTGATTAACTGTTTTCTGGTCAGGAATCCCATGATCCTGAAGCTCAAGAAAATAATTGCCTTCGCCAAAGCAGTCTCTATATTTAATCGCCTGATTTACAGCCTCATCATATAAGCCCTTCACAATATATCTCTGTACTTCACCGGCAAGACATGCTGAAAGACAAATGATTCCTTCATGATATTTGTTAAGGATTTCCATATCTACTCGTGGTCTATAATAA
>JAZLFL010000108.1:0-5252 GCA_045615825.1 Lachnospiraceae bacterium | reverse complement strand
AGAAGCTTTGAGTCGTAATCTCTTTTGAAAAATGGTGTTACTATTAAATCCCATTGTGGGAGGAATTCCGCAAACAGCTTGGTATAGCAGGTCTTGGCAGTAGCCTGTTTCCTGAAATCCTTATCAACATATATTGCAATTGACTTATGAATTGCCTCATCCTCCATAGGAAGGTAATAGTAATCCTTGTAATTGTCGTAGTAGAGCTTCATCTCTTCATGATAAACAGGCACTTTTATGATACCTTTATCCTCTTTAAAGGAGCCATAGACGTCGCCTGCATTAAAGCTGATATGCTGGGGGATTGTTACGGATAAGGTGAATTCAATTAAGAGCTCACGCTTCAGTTCTCCGAAATAATCCTTGTAGGAATTCGCTGATACGCGGTTTACCTTAACATCCTGATTGAATATATCGCCATATGTAAGCATCGGAAGGATTAGAAGTATCCCTTCAACATCATCCCTGTTGTGCTGATAGAGGAGGGAATATAAATCCTCTGAATGGGACGCTGTATAGTCCTTATAGACAGCTATTAGTTCGCCGCCGGAGTACTCATCCTTGCGTACTATACCCATGAAAGTCTCTATCGTTTTCTGCTTGCAGTTGGATAATCTGAACAGATGCTTGTAAGGAGTGAGCCTCTTGTATATATCGATTCCGTTAAATTTATCAAGGTTGATGTCAATTCCGTTGGCCTTACATCGGTCTATAATAAATGGAATGTCGAAACGATTGCCGTTGAAGTGAATAAGAGTAGTGTATGAATCTATCTTAGCCACAAAATCCTCTAATATATTCTTCTCATCGCTGGCATTATCAGCCGTTAATCCTTCGAATACAAATGATCCATTCTCATAGTAGGACAGACCAATCATGTATATATATGAATTACGGGAAGAAAGGCCTGTAGTCTCTATATCAAGGAAAAGTACCTCTGTCTTATCAGGAAGAGGAAGAGACTCATAATCTATATTAATATTGCTTAGAATTTCTTTCGTTACACGCATGACAGTATTGTAACATATAGTAGAAAAAAACATATAAAAATAGTATTATAAAAATAGTGGTTTTTTATAAACTTTAATAATTAATAAAGAAGGAAAAGAGTGAAAGAAAATGGCAAAACTATCATTCACGGGTGGAATTCATCCATATGATGGCAAGGACTTAAGTAAGGACAAGCCAATTAAGGATATTCTGCCAAAGGGTAATCTGGTATATCCTTTGTCCCAGCATATTGGTGCACCTGCCAAGGCCATTGTAGCCAAGGGAGATCATGTGCTTAGAGGTCAGATGATTGCTGAAGCTAATGGATTTGTATCGGCGCCTGTATATTCGACAGTATCTGGTACAGTTGTAGCTATTGAGCCACGCAGAGTGGTAACTGGCGATAATGTAATGAGTATTGTTATTGAGAATGACAATGCTTATGAAGAAGTTGAGTATGATGCAATTGAAGATATCGAATTCTTAACTAAGGAAGAGATTATTGCTCGTATTCAGAAGGCTGGTGTTGTTGGAATGGGCGGTGCCGGATTCCCAACACATGTTAAGTTAAGTCCTAAGGAGCCTGACAAGATAGAATACTGTATCGCTAACTGTGCAGAGTGTGAACCATATCTGACAAGTGATTACAGAAGAATGATTGAGGAGCCTGAGAAGCTCGTTGAGGGTCTTAAGGTTGTTCTCAGACTGTTTGATAATGCCAAGGGTATATTAGCAGTTGAGGATAATAAGCCTGACTGTATAGAGAAGCTTAAAGAATTAACCAAGAATGAGCCAAGAATTCTTGTTAAAGCTCTTAAGACTAAGTATCCACAGGGTGCTGAACGTCAGCTTATATATGCAACTACCAAGAGAGCTATTAATTCTACAATGCTTCCAGCAGATGCAGGCTGTGTAGTTAATAACGTAGATACTCTCTGTGCTATTTATAATGCAGTATGGAACGGCGTGCCTCTTATGGAGAGAATAGTAACTGTAACAGGTGATGCTATTAAGAATCCACAGAACTTCAGAGTATACTGTGGTACTAATTATGCAGAGCTTATTGAGGAGGCAGGCGGCTTCAAGAAGGAGCCGGAGAAGATTGTATCCGGTGGTCCTATGATGGGATTCGCGCTGTTTGGCCTTGATGTACCAACTACCAAGACAGCGTCAGCTTTACTTTGCATGACTAAGGATGAGGTGAGCAAAAATGAGCCTACTGCATGTATTAACTGCGGTATGTGCTTAGAGGTATGTCCTGGAAGAATAGTACCTAAGAGACTTGCAATGTTATCAGAGCATGGCGAGCTTGAAGAATTTGAGAAAATGAATGGACTTGAGTGCTGTGAATGCGGATGCTGTAGGTTCATCTGCCCGGCTAAGCGTCCATTAACACAGAGTATTAAGTCAGCGCGTAAGATGGTTCTGGCTAATAAGAGAAAGAAGTAGGAAGGAGAGTAAACTGATGAGCGATATGATGAAGGTTTCATCAAACCCACATATCAGATCCAAGGTTAGTACAGATAAGATAATGCTTATCGTAGTAATTGCATTACTTCCTGCTACAATCTTTGGTATCGTTAATTTTGGTCTTCATGCACTTATTCTTGTACTTACAACAGTAGCGACATGTGTTGCTACAGAAGCAGTATATGAATTGATAATGAAGAAGAAGATTACAATTTCAGATTTTTCTGCGGTTGTAACTGGTTTATTACTTGCACTTAACCTGCCACCTATGTGTCCAGTATGGGTAGCTATACTAGGTGGTATATTTGCAATATTTGTAGTTAAGATGCTTTTTGGTGGTCTTGGACAGAATTTCATGAATCCTGCCCTTGGAGCGAGATGTTTCTTGCTTATTTCGTTCCCAGCCATTATGACTAACTTTAACTGTGATGCTTATACAGGAGCAACACCACTTGCACAGCTTAAGGCAGGTGAGGCTGTTAATATCTATAACATGGTTATTGGTAAGACCTCAGGTACTATTGGTGAGACATCAATGGTAGCAATTGTTTTAGGAGCATGCTTACTTATATTAGTCGGTGTTATTGATCTTAAGATTCCAGGAACATACATTGTTACATTTGTTCTGTTCATTGGATTATTCGGTGGCCATGGATTTGATCCATACTTTATATCTGCGCATCTTTCAGGTGGTGGACTTATGCTTGGTGCATTCTTCATGGCAACAGATTATGTAACAAGACCTATTACCAAGAAGGGCCAGTATGTGTTTGGTATCCTTTTAGGTATTCTTACTGGTATATTCAGAATCTTTGGAGCTTCCAGCGAAGGTGTTTCATATGCGATTATCATTGGTAACTTATTAGTTCCACTGATTACACAGATCACCGGACCTAAGCCATTTGGTTATGGAGGTGAGAGAGTATGAAAGATATGATTAAGAACGCAGGTATTTTACTTGCGATTACAATTATAGCTGGTGCTATCTTAGGCCTCGTATATCAGACTACTAAGGATACAATTGCTGCAGGAGAAGAGCAGGCTAAGAAAAATGCTTACCTTGAGGTATTTTCAGATGCCAGTGACTTTGAAGAAATCGATGCTCCTATGACACTGGAAGCAAGAACTGTTCTTGATGAGGCTGGTTATTTAGCTGAGACTATTGATGGTTTATTAACAGCATTAGATTCGTCTAATAATGCGTTAGGTTATGTATTTGTTGTTACTACTAAGGAAGGATATGGCGGTGATATCCAGTTCGCGGTTGGTGTTCGTAATGATGGAACTGTTAATGGTATCTCAATTCTTTCGATTAATGAGACTGCAGGTCTTGGTATGAATGCTGATAAGGTATTAAAGCCACAGTTTGCTAATAAGCAGGTTGAGAAGTTCGCTTATTCCAAGACTGGTGCTGTGGCGGAGAATGAGATTGATGCTATCTCAGGTGCAACAATTACAACCAATGCATTCACTAATGGCGTGAACAGCTGTCTTACTTATTTCCAGAAGGTGTTAGGAGGTGGCAGCAATGAATAAATGTGTTGAGCGTCTTTATAACGGACTTATTAAAGAGAATCCAACCCTTGTTCTTATGTTAGGTATGTGTCCAACACTTGCCGTTACAACATCAGCAATCAACGGACTTGGAATGGGACTTACAACTACAGTTGTACTTGCCCTTAGTAATGTTATTATTTCGGCATTACGTAAGGTTATTCCAGATAAGATAAGAATTCCTGCCTTTATCGTAATTATTGCTTCATTCGTTACAATGATGCAGTTACTTTTACAGGCATATATTCCAAGTCTTTATACAGCACTTGGTATCTATATTCCTCTTATCGTAGTTAACTGTATAATTCTTGGTCGTGCTGAGAGTTATGCATATAAGAATCCGGTTCTTCCTTCATTATTTGATGGACTTGGAATGGGACTTGGATTCACAATTGCACTTACTATAATTGGATTAATCAGAGAGTTCATTGGTGGTGGTTCAGTATTTGATTATGAGCTTAACTTATTTACTCCAGTTGGAATCTTTAAGATGGCTCCTGGTGCATTCTTTGTACTTGCTCTTTTAACAGCCATTCAGAATAAGGCTAAGATTGAAGGAGCTAAGAAGGGTAAGGATGTATCTAAGATTCAGTCAGGTTGCGGTTCAGACTGTATGAACTGTAATGTTGCTGGATGCGGTGATCGTAAGGCTGAAGCAGTAGTAGAGACTAAGGAGGTGGATGAATAATGAATACAGTTAAAGAATTATTACTCATACTCATAGGTTCATCCCTTGTTAGTAATGTAGTACTTAGTCAGTTCCTTGGATTATGTCCATTCCTTGGAGTATCCAAGAAGGTTAATACAGCAGCCGGAATGGGCGCTGCCGTTATCTTCGTTATTACAATAGCATCAGCAGTAGCTGCATGCATTTACCAGTTTATTCTGGTACCTCTTCATCTTGAATATCTGCAGACAATTGTATTTATTCTTGTAATTGCTGCTTTGGTTCAGTTTGTAGAGATGTTCCTTAGAAAGTTTATGCCAGCCTTATATCAGGCACTTGGTGTATACCTTCCTCTTATCACAACTAACTGTGCGGTACTTGGTGTAGCACTCACTAATGTAACCAAGGAGTACAATATCCTTTATAGTATTGTTAATGGTTTTGCTACTGCAGTAGGATTTACTATTTCAATTGTCTTACTTGCAAGTATCAGACAGAGACTTGAGTACAATGACATCCCAGAGACACTTAAGGGAATGCCAATAGTTCTTATTACAGCAGGACTTATGGC
>JAZLFL010000107.1:0-2278 GCA_045615825.1 Lachnospiraceae bacterium | reverse complement strand
GAGAACTTACCACAGAATGCATCTCTTCTATGCTTGAAATCCATCTTGCCAATCTCATCAGGATATGCCTGCATAAGGATTGGAACACCAGCGTCCTGAAGTGCTGTGATAGCACCATTCTCATCTGCGAAAATTGGCATTGAGAAGATTACACCATCATATTCTCCATCATGCTCCTTAAGCCACTTGGCATAGAGAAGTCCCTCATCTCTTGTCTCGATTCCACCGAATCTGGTGAGTTCAGCATCCATAGCAATATAATCATAGCCTGCATCTGTTACAGCCTTAATCATATCCTCTCTTGCACCGTATATTAATTCTCCTGGCATAAATCCTCTGTTACAGAATGCCAAAGCAAATGTCATTTTCTTAGCCATCTTAGTTGCCCTCCATTTTAAATAATCTTAATTAATCCTGCTTAGCGAATACCTTCATTGCTCCCTGCACATTCTCCTTCATAGCTGCTCTTGCTGCCATGAAGATAGATGAGAAGAATACTGGCTCGCCACTTTTAAGTCCCTTAATATAATCAGCTGCTGCATTACCACCGGACTTGTCCATATATGTGAAGTAATTGATCTTACGAACACCCGCATCAACTGCCTTATGGTAGTCCTCTGTGCTAACTCCTGAACCGCCATGCATAACAACCGGGATGTTATTACACTTGGCGCGAACATTCTTAACTACATCGAAGTCAAGCTTTGGCTCTGTAAGATAGATTCCATGAGTTGTTCCAAACGAGCATGCAAGTGCATCGATTCCTGTCTCAGCCACGAACCTGGCAGCGAGCTCTGGATCTGTATATATCTTGGTATCATCATCCGTACCTGCACCAGAATCGCCAGCACCTGACTCACGCTTACCCATCGAACCAAGCTCTGCCTCAACGGATGCACCATACTTCTTAGCCATCTCTACCGCCTTCTTAGTGTTAGCAAGATTCTCCTCATAAGGAAGAGTCGAACCATCATACATGATACCTGTGAATCCAAGCTCAAGAGCTGTCTGAAGATACTCAAGTGTCTCACCGTGATCAAGGTGAATACATACTGGAACCGTACTCTTCTTAGCCATATCTACCATGATCGGTCCAATTGTTGTAAGTGGGATCCATGGCTCATGGCACTGCGCAAACTGAATAATTACAGGAAGATTAAGTTCCTCAGCTGCTGCAAGCTCAGCTTCAATTGCCTCAAGTCCAGAAGCATTGAAGGAACCTATTGCTATATTCTTCTCCTCCGCAATCTGCATTATCTCTTTTAATGTAACTAACATATTGGTCTCCTTAAGTGATTTTTTATTTAATCATAATTCATTTAACATCCAATTAATAGGTAGATTTGTCCATTTTACTGTAAAATCGTTTTGCAATTGTGCTATAATTTACGAAACTAAATTAATTTCATTAAAGATTCATCAGAGGTATTCATATGAACTCATTTACACTAAACCTTAATAGAGAATCTCTTCTTGATCTTATGAAAGATTTCAACCTCCTAACTGGCATTAAGATTGCTCTATTTGACGTTGATGGTAATGAAATACTTTCATACCCAGAAAAGCACTGTGAATTCTGTGCTCTCATGCGTTCTAATTCTTCAACGGAGAAATACTGCTTAATAAGTAACTCTAAATCCTTTGAACGTTGTAAGCGCACTAAATCCATTGAAGTGTACCGTTGTCATGCTGGATTAATTGAGACAACAGCACCACTAATTGAAAATGATTCAATCATTGGCTATATAATGTTTGGTCAGATTACGGATAATAATGACAGAATCGACTTGAAACAGTCACTGATAGAAGTTACAGAACGATATGGGCTTGATAAAGCAGGCCGAAATGCCTCAACATACGAGATAACCTATAAAAGTGAGGACCAAATAAAAGCAGCTTCCAAAATATTGGAAGCCTGTACTTTCTATGTTCTTTTAAAAGATATGGTAAGTCTCCAGCGCGAGACCTTCATTCAGAATCTGAATTCATTCCTTATCTCTCACTTATCCGAAGACCTGTCCATTGACAGATTAACTAACGAATTCCACATAAGCCGTAATAAGCTGTATGACTCATGCAACAGATATTTACAGACTGGAATTGCCGAACATATCAAGAACCTTCGAATAGATGAAGCCAAAAAGCTCCTGACTGAGACCTCTCTCTCCGTTCATGATATTTCAGAGCAGGTTGGGTTTACAGATTATAATTATTTCTGTAGAGTATTCAAAAAGCAGGCTGGAATGCCTGCTCTAACTTATAGAAATAAATGGAGGTA
>JAZLFL010000106.1:0-5891 GCA_045615825.1 Lachnospiraceae bacterium | reverse complement strand
AACAGATCAATTGAAGTATACTCATATGACCTGTAGCTATTATTTATAATTAATCATGCGTCGTAGTAAGCACCGCTCTGCATGGCGCACCGTCAGCCCCACCCAGATTAAGAGGTGCTGCATTAAGAAGATACACACCCTCTGAAACCTCGGATAGTCTTATTCCCTCAAGCAGCACGACCTCTGCAGCCAGCATTTTATAATGAACCTCTGCAGGTGCCTCAAGTGGTCCAACCGTCTGTGACTCATTACCAAACAGATCAATTGAAGCCTCTGCAAACACTGAAGCAGCCTCTGCTGTAACATACATCTCTCCACCAACAAGAATTTTCTTAGCCGCCTCTTCGTCTACAGCTATAGCCTTATCAACAATTTCCTTTGCCATTTCTGCCGACATAGGTCCATTGGCGAATGTTACATAGCATTTTCCAATGAACTTACTTAAATTCACCTGATCAATCGTCTTACCATCTTTATAGAAATGATACGGTGCATCCACGTGAGTACCATTGTGCGCACACATTGTTATCCCCGTCAAATTGCACATACTGCCACCCTCAATTGTCTCCAATACCTTCCTTACCGGTGGTACATCACCAGGGAATACCGAACAGTTGAACACTTCCTGTGAAATATCATATATTTTCATAACTATGCTCCTAAGTTGCCTACACTACACGTCCATTTCATTATAGCAAAAGCGTCGTCAAGAAACACCCTCTCATATCCCTGTTCTAATAATTTCCAGTTCACTGTTTGTTATGCCTGTATATTTCATTATCAGTTCATCAGTAAAATTGTCAGATAGCATTTTTAATACAATACTATATCTCTCCTCTTCCCTTCCTTCTTCTCTTCCTTCTTCTCTTCCTTCTTCTCTTCCTTCTTCTCTTCCTTCTTCTCTTCCTTCATACTTACTATCTCTCAACATATCTCTTATAGCCTTGCACATTTCATGACCCTCCTCCAATACCTTGTGTGTTAGTTTATTATTATCCAAATGCACTGTTATTATTTTCTTGGTACTTACAGACAACTCCTGAAATTCATCACTTTCTATTAATTCCTTGAGTTTTCTACTATCCTCTCTGGCTTGCATAGCTTGAAAAAATTGTCTTAACTCGGTTTCGTAATCAAGTGGATTCACGCGACTCACCTCCACCAGATGGAATGTATAGTCTTGTATTTCATCTTTAAGATATGGCCATACATTTTCTGGTATATTACCGAAAAAATCACTTAAATGCTTTTGTCCTTTATACACTCCATTCCCAAGATATAAAACAAGTGATACAATCGGCATCTCTCTATCTTCTTTTCGCTGTCCACTCTTCTTCTCCTCAAACGTCTTCAGTTCTCTGTTCTTTTTATGCTCCATATTCTTATTAAGGTTACTTAATTCATATTCGCATCCATCATATACAAGAATACGTTTACACATTACATAATCTGCATATTGTTCTATCTCTAATGAATATTTGACTCCATGCACCTTACAGGATGCGAATACATCCCTTTCATACTCCCCACTAAGTGATCTTAGCGAAGGATACTTTGTATTCAAGTTCTCTAAATCCTCAGCTTTAACCTTAACTTTTTTATGGAATATCTCTACTGTTATCAAATCTGCCAGTCTCTCCAGATTACCAAAGTACTCCTTGTCCATTACATCATACTTGCCCATAAACTCCTTCCCTGACAAAGCATTATAGAGGGCACAAATAGGCGCAACATGATACCGCTTTGCCAACTTCAATAATTAAATTAATACATAGTGAAAAAGTTGGCGAAACGCCAAATAGACATTCCCAATCAGGAATAAAAACGATTTTCACTTACAATCGAGCAAATCACATTGACTGCTGACATATTTATTCTAATATCAACATATGCCATTGTCAACTTACCCAATACACATAGTAAAAGAGCCGTCAACTGACATAGTCATTAACGGCTCCATAACTAATCCAAGATCGAATACTATACTATTTTGCCAAATACTCCGTCAAAGAATCAACTATGAACTGATGATCATCGAAGTGTGGGAGGTTCGATACTGTAAGCACTGCCACCATCTCGCCACTCTTAAGTCTTATCGGGAATCCACCACCACAGAATACGAACTTATCCTCTGTAAGACCATGGACTGAGACCTTCTCACCCGAGATACCCTCTAACGCCCATACACCAAGCGATGCTCTCTCGAAGTATGACACTGTATTAAACTTTCTCTCCATCCAGTTCTGATTAATATGATTAGTACCATCTGTCAAATGCTGGAATATAATAGTTCCATTAAGCTTACGAATAGCCACTGACAGATCTATGCCCTTGTCATAGACTCTATTAACAATATACTCACCCAGTTCCCATGCATCCTTATTAGAGAAATGCTCGAACCTAAGTGCCTTCTCCTGCTCCTCAGTCATCTTCTTAACTTCTTCGTAGTTCATCTCGCTGCTCATACAATCCTCCTTAATCCAACTACTTTTCTGACTCCACCGCCTGCTCCATGGGCTCGGTCTTGGTCCTAAGCTCCTTATATGCCCTGGAGAGTCTGCCCTTGATATCGTATGCAGTGGCCTTGATTCCTGCTGATGTGAATGTGCCTACCATGAACTTACGATACAGACATATACCTGCAATGAATAGCATTAATGCCACTGCAAATAATACTGCTCCAGCGCACTGGTAGATTATTCCATGATTCATCATAAAAATATCTTCAACTGAGTAACCATCTGCACTATTAGTCATTGCCATACCAGCAATATATATCCTTACTGCTGATGGACAGATGACAACAGCAAGCAGGATTACACCTGTTAATATCACTCGTCCAATAGTCTTCTTTTCCTTTTCTGCCAAATTGATGCTCACGTTATGATCCTCCATTTATATTATCTACAAACACAATTAACAAAAGCTTATGCAGACATGTGGCCACATAAGCTTTTCTTATTATATTATAATCTTCTTACCATCCACCTCGAAGACATTAAGCTTGAATGACTGAATCGGCTGCTCCTCGCCATCAACCACTCTAAGCGCCTGGCAGCTAACAGTCTCTCTGCCCTTCTTAAGTGTCTCCATAAGCATAAGTGCCTTATCTATAGTCATAAGTGGTGTGTGTCTTGTTACACCCTCAAGGTTCTCGAATACTAACTTACAATTCTCTTCCTTAGATACGTCGCCTACTCCGTTGTCCCAAAAATGCTCTCCCATTCTAACCCCCTATATCAGAACTAGCAGTATCTGTTAAATGTAATAATCTATCTAGCCAGTTTACGGCGCTACCTTCATATAATTATAGTCTACCCGGCTGCATTTTACAACGAAATCATCACTAACTTCCAACACTAATTATTGTATCAAAATTAGGCATTGCACATACGCTCTGCAACCCTTATAATCATTTATGTAGTATTTTGAGGAGGTTATATAATGACTGCCGACAGACGTAGTTCTGAACGAATACGAATTGATGCTGTAAGTCAGTTCTTAATTAAAAACGAAGACAGCTACGGTGGTGACTTTGAAGGGATTATCAATAACATTTCGGATACAGGCCTTGGCGTGATAATCACTAAGGAAAAGTACTTTCCCCGTGTTAAGTCTCTAAAAGTTGATGACCCTATCTTCTTCCAGGCTTTGGATGAATATACATTATTCAATAAGCCAACATCAGATATTTTTCAGGGAAAGATTAAAATCGTTCGAATTGAAGAAACTGACGAAGGTTATTATATCGGATGTTCAATTGAATCCGCTAACCAGGACCTTCAGCAATTTATATCAAGACGAAAGATGGCGTTCTTCATTGACGGACTAGCAACTCCTAAGTAAAAATAAACCTTGGTCCATTTATTACTGGACCAAGGTTTTTTTATGCGGATATTCATATATTAGAGCTTATCAGCCACTAATCCAAATTATGGTCTATATACGATATCACCATCTATAATTGTACATACAAGACTAGAGTTTGCTACATCATCAAGATCATCCTTAAGGAAATCCTTTGTAAATACAGCCATATTAGCAATCTTACCTGTTTCAAGAGAACCCAGTCTGTTATCTTCATGCCACATATACGCAACATTCTTGGTCATGCCGGCAATCGCCTGATAACGTGTGATGAACTCATCTGATTCACGTACTGCATCCTCACTGTCAGTTGGATATCTTCTCTTAACTGCAGTAAATACTGCCTGTGGAATATCTACTGTCTTAGATACAGGGAAGTCTGTGTGGAATACATGTGTTACTCCTGCATCAATAAATGACTTAATTGGATATGCAGCATTAGCACGCTCCTCACCAACATAGTCCAGCTCCTGAAGGAAATAATCAGGATGCTTTGGTGACCATAATGAAGCAACTGCTGCGATTACATCTAAATCAGCAAAACGCTTGATATCCTCTTCTCTAACGATCTGAAGATGTGCAAGTACATTACGCATATCTACCTTTCCAGTAGCCTTAACTGCTTCTTCTATTGCATCAAGATTACACTTAATAGCCGCATCACCTACTGCATGAACATGTACATTCATATCATTAAGTGCTGCCTCGGTATATAACTTTGTAAGCATATCATGATCTGTAAGACGCTCTGCTCCCTTATAGCCTGGCTGATCACAGTAATCCTCAGTAAGGAATGCTGTATGAGCCTCTACAACTCCATCTGAGAATGACTTAACACCAATAATCTTGAAGTACTCAGAATTGTCCTCCTGCATCTTCTTAATATTCTCAACGGCGCCCTTAATATCTTCGCACTTCTCATCAATCAGGCTACCTGCATACGTACGAAGCTTTAACTGACCACTTTCTGTAAGGCCTGCATAAAAGTCACGGCAGTTCTTGTCAACAAGCTCTAATCCGGCATCATAAACAGCTGTATAACCCTTGCTTAAGAAGAAATTCTGAGAAATCAATAAATATCTCATACCCTCTTCCTTGTCAATTGTCATCTTGGCACGGATTTCAAATACTGGTGTTTCAGAAATATATCCTGTTGGTTCCCCATTTTCATCCACACGAACAAGGTCTGCACCATATTTTTCTACAGCAGACTTGTCTATATCAAACATTTTCATAAATGGAGTATTAGTCCAAAGGGAATGTCCATCCACTGATGATACTAATACTGGTATATCCGGACATATAGAATCAATCATAGCTGCTGTAGGCTTAACATCTCTCTCCATAAAGCCCTGTGCCTTATATACCTTCTTACCTGGATGTGCCTTGATGAACTCATCCATAATCTCAATATAATCTTCCAGGCATGTACCACCTGATACATCAATAACTGACTCTGTATCAAGAGCTCCACCTGCTCCAAGTGGATGACAATGTGCCTCTAAAAATCCTGGATATATCGAATTACCTGTAAGATCAATTACTTCTGTCTTATCATCTGCAAGGCTTAATGCAACATCCTTGCCTCCGACATACTGAATTAAGCCATCCTTAACCGCAACTGCCTCTGCATATGGCTTCTTATCATCCATTGTAATAACGTTTCCTAAATAAATTTTGTCTGCTTTCATTTCTACCCCCTATGTTCCTTTCCTTGTTGTAATGAAATCGTATATTATCTACTCTGTTATTTCCACTTCTAAACTTACCATTCGTCCAGCTAAAATATGTTTATTTATAATATTTCTTTTTCCATACAGGATATAAGAAATAACAACATCAGCGAAAAACCAGAAGAAAATGTATAAAAATTCTCTTGGCATTCCTGTGAGTTTGTCCACTACTGTTAAGAATATCCCCAGCAAAATGAGTCCAATAATATTAAATATAAGACTATTCCTAAGGGCTACCCTTTCCTCCTCGACTGCTCCCAGCTCATATATTGCATCTTCTTTCAGGGTCGC
>JAZLFL010000105.1:0-4371 GCA_045615825.1 Lachnospiraceae bacterium | reverse complement strand
GAATATTTGTGCAATATATGGGCAAAAGAAAAATAATTATAAAAATATTACAAAAATGTGTTGACAATTATGCGAGAACGTATTATAGTAAGTACATAAACAACACAGAACACTTTTTAAAGATCTCCTACAAGAAAGGGTAGGTGCTTATAGATAAGAAGTGAGAAGGAGGACGGACCACCAGAGTAGTTAATTATTAATCAAAAGATGACGTGATTGGAGCATAGGTTAGCGAGAGATGATAATCGCAGTACATAAGTACAAATGTTGGAAATGCTATTGGAAGACGTCGAGATAACTGAATAGGGAAGATGAAATATTTTAAAAGGAGGTACAGTCCATTGGATAATGCATCGTCATAAGAGCGGATATCAGATTTCGAATTGGGTATCCGCTCTTTTTGCTGTTGTCTGTGATCTTTCGGGGGAAACATATATTGTTTTTTAGAGTGTTCTGCTATACAATATATGGTGGTATAGTTCTGTGATTTGGTTATTCACAGGAACTGAAGGAGGAATAATGGCCAGTAAGAAATCAAGTCCAAAGAGTGGGGCAGAATATAGACGTAAGAGACGTGTAAGAAGTGTAATTATTGCATATGTTATAGTTGCGATTCTGATAGGTGCAATAGGTGCCGGCGGATATATCGGTATAAAATCGATTGCTAATAAGGTTAGTGACCATAAGGCTTTGAAGGAGGCAGAAGAAGCTGCAGAGATGGCAGCAGAAGAAGCAGCCAAGGAAGCTGAGATAGCTGCAGTATTGGCAGAGCAGGAGGCAGCCAAGGAAGCTGAGGCCGAAGAGGAAGCTACAGTAGAGGAAGAATATACAGAGACAGATCTTCTTGAAGAGGTAGTACAGTCGTGTATAGAAGACATGTCAATCGAGGATAAGGTTGCAGGTCTTTTCATTGTTACACCTGAGCAGCTCACAGGCACTGATAAGGTGACTAAGGCTGGAGATGGAACAAAGGAAGCATTAGACAAGTTCCCTGTAGGTGGTATTATCTACGCGGGTTCCAATGTTAAGGACGCTGATCAGCTGAAGGAGATGCTTGATAATACTGTTACTTACAGCAAGTATCCTATCTTCCTTGCAATTAATGAGGGTCTTGGTTCTTCATCCGTACTTACCAAGCCACTTAAGCTTGATCCTACCAAGTCTGAGAAGGAACTTGGCGACAGTGGTGATGCCAACCTTGCATATGAGTCATACAGAATGCTTGGAGAGACTCTTTCATCTTATGGATTCAATCTTGATTTCGCTCCTGTAGCAGATCTTGTCATTGATGGAGTTGAGTCACCACTTGCAGACAAGATGTACTCAGGTGATGTTACGCTTGCATGTAATCTTGTAGCAGCATCTGTTGAAGGTCTTAAGGAGAATAATGTATCTTCGGCAGTAATGCATTTCCCTGGTCAGGGCTCAGCAGATGGAGATACTTCAAAGGGAATGGCATCTACAAGCCGTACACTTGATGATTATAAGATGAATGACATTGCTGTGTTCCAGGCAGCTATTGAGTCTGGCTGCGATATGGTCACGGTTGGTCACTTTGCAGCTCCAGAGCTTACAGGAGATGAGACTACACCTTGTTCGCTCAGCAAGGAGGTAATGACTGATTTACTCAGAGGTGAGTATCAGTATAATGGTGTAATCATAACAGATGCGCTTAATAAGAAGGCTATATCGGAATATTATGGTGCTGGTGAGGCAGCAGTTAAGGCTCTTAAGGCGGGCGCTGATATGATATTAATGCCAGAGAAGTTCGAAGAGGCATATTCAGAAGTACTTCAGGCAGTAGCAGATGGCAACATCAGCGAGCAGAGAATTAATGATTCTCTTGCCAGAGTATATAGAATTAAGTATCGTTCAACAATTGAGGATTAATTATTAGAGACGGGATAATGAATTATTACGCAACTGGTGCGGCAGTATCATTCTTGCTATTCCTTATGGGATTAATAGCGCTTGTGATTGGATACGCTAACTACAGAACAAACAGACAATCGAGAGCAACGCAGTTAATGCTTTACAGCTGCCTGTGTGTATTCTTCTGGGATGCAGGCTATGGTCTTATGGGCTTATGTTATATGAGTGACGTCGCCTATATTCCAAGAGCTATAGCCCTGTTATCAATATATCTGTATGTGTACGTCATGGTTATGTATGTTGCTGAACTGGGACATCTTAGCAAGCCAAAGCTTAGAATTGTTCTCGGAATAGGTATGTGCTTCTATCTCACTTCGTGGTTTTTCATTATCAGGAAGGATGCTGTTACATTCGAGATGACACCATGGGGATACTGGTATTACAGTAAGATGTCTTCAGCACGTATTGTTCAGTTCGTGGCAGCGCTGTTCGCACTGACTATTTTCTATGTAGCTCTGTTCCAGTGGAAGAAGAAGGTTAGTCTTTTAAGAGAGAAGGGCATTATCAACCGATTCATGTGGTTCGCACCAGTTATTATTGCAGGATATGCTGCGGATACACTGGTTCCATCCATATTCCATACTCCAGCTGTTCCGGGTAGTGCTGTTGGTGCATTCGTATCGGTAATGATTCTTTACAGTATTTCACTACGTAATAAGGCCTTTGGCGCTTCTGTTACCAATGTCGCTGAATACGTATTTAAAGAGGTTAATACCCCGGTTATTGTACTTAATTATCTTGATGAGGTTGTTCTGTATAATGATATAGCCAGGGATTTATTCGGCTTCGAGTATTCGAGGAAGGAAGCGATAACTCTGGAGGGCCGTATCGAGGAGGATAGGACTTATACCGACGAGGAAGAGATATATAAGATCGTTAAAACTGAGAGATACTGTAAGTTTGAACGTTCGACAATCTATGACAGCTATGGCGAAGTATTACATACAATCATCTTCGCACCTGATGTAACTGCTAATATCGAAGCTATGAAGCTTGCGGAGGAAAGCAGACGTCTTGCAGAAGAGGCTAATGTTTCTAAGAGTAATTTCCTGGCTAACATGAGCCACGAGATCAGAACGCCTATGAATGCTATCGTAGGTATGTCAGATATCTTACTGAAGAATCCTAATATTGATGAAGAAGGAAGGAATCAGCTTAATAATATTAAGATTGCTGGTGATGGCCTCCTGGGTATTATTAATGACATTCTTGATCTGTCCAAAATTGAATCTGGTAAAGCTGAGCTGATTGAGGATACATACAGTACCCCAAGTCTGATTAATGATGTGAGCACAATTATAAGTGTTCGTCTTCAGGAGACAGGTATAAAGCTCTCTATAGAAGTGCCTGATGATTTCCCTATGGATGTGTGTGGTGATGAGATACGTGTTCGCCAGATCATCATGAATATTATGGGTAATGCCTGCAAGTACACTAAGAAGGGTTCAGTCGGTCTTAGGTGCGACTACACAATGGACGGAGAGGACTGCATCCTTGGATTCCATGTTACAGATACAGGAATGGGAATCAAGGCGGAAGATATTGATAAGATATTTGGAGCATTCAATCAGGTTGATACCCGTAAGAACAGGAATGTTCAGGGAACAGGCCTTGGGCTTGCCATAAGTCGTAACCTGGCAATGATGATGGATGGCGATATTACAGTAGAGAGCGAGTATGGAGTCGGTTCAACATTCCATATTAGTGTTAAGCAGAAGTGCGAGAATTATAAGCCTATCGGACATGATATTGCCACAGCTCTTAATAATATGAATTATCGCAAGGATAGTGCGAAGGAAGAGATTGTAATTGTACCAAGACCAGATAAGAAGGTTCTTGTTGTCGATGATATACCAGTTAACCTTATGGTTGCCAAGGGACTGATGAGACCTTATAAGCTGCAGATTGACGTAGCTGAGAGTGGCTTCAAGGCAATTGAGATGGTTAAGGAGAATGATTACGATCTTGTATTCATGGATCATATGATGCCTGAAATGGATGGTGTAGATACAACCCATGCGATTAGAGATCTTGAAGGTGAGAAATACAAGAACCTTATAATTGTTGCCTTAACAGCCAATGCTGTTGGCGATGCGAAGGATGCACTTATTGCTGAAGGCATGCAGGACTTCCTTGCGAAACCAATAGAAAAGCGCGAACTTAACAGGGTTATCGAGAAATGGTTATAGGCCATTTTGACTGCTGATAAAATTTTAAAAACTTTTTAAAAAAGTTGTTGACAGATATATGGCCTAGTGATATTATAAACAAGTCGGTTGACGAAGCCGACATTTGCGCGAGTGGCTCAGTTGGTGGAGCACGACCTTGCCAAGGTCGGGGCCGCGGGTTCGAGTCCCGTCTCGCGCTCGTAAGAAATGCCGTAAACTCAAGGGTTTGCGGCTATTTTTTTGTGTGGTGACCTGTGGTGACCTAAAGAAT
>JAZLFL010000104.1:0-5379 GCA_045615825.1 Lachnospiraceae bacterium | reverse complement strand
AACCATTCCAAGATAACCGTTAGTAAGAACAACAATCTTAACAGGAATATTATGCTGCTTGGCACATGCAAGCTCACACATACTCATCTGGAAAGCACCATCACCACATACAGCAACAACCTGTCTCTCAGGGCGGCGAAGCTTGGCACCAATCGCTGCAGGAATTGAGTAACCCATTGTACCCATTCCACCAGTAGTCATGAACTTACCTTCCTTAACACATACATTGTCACAGGACCAGATCTGATTCTGTCCAACATCAGCAATATAGATGGCATCCTTATCCATCTTGCTGCTTAATGACTGGATAAATCCTGCAGGATCAACATACTTAGGATTAGGATTACGCTTTCTTGCATAAGTAACCTTGTATTCATTAAGAGTCTTTAACCACTCTGTATAATCCGACTCGAAATCCTTCTCTGTAAGCTCAGCAAATATTGCCTGTGCATCACCAACGAGCGGAATTGATGGACCAGCATTCTTACCAATCTCAGCTGGATCAACATCGATATGAATCATTACCTTATTCTTGGTAATAAGCTCTGGCTGGTTAACAGCTCTGTCAGCCACTCTCGCACCAACTACCATAATAAGATCTGCTTCAGCCATAGCCTTATTAGCATATGCCTTACCATTGTTACCTACCATACCAAAGCATAATGGATGCTCTGTAGGTACAACGCTGATACCCATCATAGTTGTTACAACAGGAATATTATTCTTCTCTGCGAATGAAAGTACCTCATACTTACCCTTGCTTAGAAGTACGCCACCACCTGCACAGATAACAGGTCTCTTGGCCTTCTCAAGCTCTTTAACAACCTTATTAATCTGTCCGCCATTACCCTTGAAGGTTGGCTTATATGTACGCATCTCAACTGTCTCAGGATACTTGAAGTTCTTAACAGTTGCCTGCTGAATATCAATAGGAACATCGATAAGTACCGGTCCCTTACGACCAGTACTGGCTACATGGAACGCTTCCTTGAATACTCTTGGTAAGTCGCTTACATCTTTAACAAGGTAAGAATACTTAACAAAGCTCTCACATGCACCTGTAATATCTGCTTCCTGGAATACATCCGAACCAAGAAGATCAGACTTAACCTGACCTGTAATTGCTACAAGCGGAATACTGTCAGCAAAAGCGGTTGCGATTCCAGTAATAAGATTAGTTGCACCAGGACCTGATGTAACCGCACAAACACCTGGACGCTCATTATTATATGCTCTTGCATAACCACTGGCTGCATGAGCACTGCTCTGCTCTGTACGAACTAATATACTGTTAATACCAGAGTCATATACGCTATTGAAAAATGGAGCAATTGCTACTCCAGGATATCCAAATATATCCTTAACGCCTTCTGCTTCAAGGCATTTAACCATTATATCTGCACCATTCATTATTAAACCCTCTTAAGAATAGATAAAATATTAGAATAAACTACGAGGCTTACTGAAACTGTTGAAGAAATCAGCCATTGGAGCAACTACATCACCAAGATCCTTGATAGCACCGTTAAGGCTATCGAAATCAATTGCGTTAAGCTTAGCTGTAGCATCAATAAGCTCACCCTGTGTTGTAGTTACAAGGCCTGATACCTCATCAAGAGTAGTCTGCGCCTGCAAAATAGTATCGTTAGCATTAAGAATTGCTGTATTAGCATTAACCATTGTCTCCTGTGCGACATTAAGTGTCTTGAAGACAGTTGGGAGAATGCTAAGCAGACCAATAACTAATATAAGAATTAAAATGGCTGAGACTCGTGAATACATAAGCTGCTTCTTCTGCAATTTCTCAAGGCTCTCCATAAGTGATGTCTGCTGCATCTCGTTAAGTTCGACGGATTCTGAAGTAATCACGACATTCTTATCTGTTGCCTTGCTTTCTTCTGTTGTTACATTCTGAGTATTCTCTTCCATTTTGACCTCCTTGTTTAAATCATATTCAAAATATTGTATCATTAATGACTATGTCGATGCAATGTTCTAAAGCAATACAATGCTAATATTTATGCCCATTATACCTGTGCAAGACCAAGTAAACGCTTACATACCTTCACACACTCTGCTGCATCCTTACTGTAGCCATCAGCACCAATCTCATCAGCATAATCCTGAGTTGTTACAGCTCCACCGATTGATATCTTGGCCGTACATCCCCTCTCCTTGGCCAGTTTAATAACTTCCTCCATCTCTTTCATGGTTGTAGTCATTAAGGCTGACAGGGCAATAATCTCCGCATTCTCCTTAATGGCTGTATCAATAATGAGTTCCCTGTCAACATCCTTACCAAGATCAATTACATTAAAACCATAATTCTTAAGCATTAAGGATACCAGGTTCTTACCAATATCATGGATATCACCGGATACTGTAGCAATAACTACTGTATGCTTCTCTGTAGAATCACTTCCGCTTGCAAGAAGCGGTTCAAGATATTCAATCGAAATCTTCATTGTCTCAGCCGGATTAATAAGCTGAGGAAGGAAGTACTTACCACTCTCGAACAGGTCACCTACATCATTAATAGCCTTAATAAGTACATCATTTAATAGCACCTGAGGATTAATTCCACCCTCTACACATACCTTAGTCTGTTCTGTAACAAGGTTCTTCTTGCCCTTAAGTACCATCGTATACAGTTCGGACGCACTTGCAGGAAGTGGATTACCTGAAGCATCCTTAATCTCGATCTCTTTTCCCTTCTTAGGCTCGCTCTGACCACCAGCTGCAGCACCTGTCTGATTAGCAAGTGTAATTCCCTGCTCTGCCAGCTCGTTCATTCGCTCGATATATACAAGGTCCGCATTATCCTTATTACGAAGCAGATTGCAGGCGAGTGCTGTATTCATAAGCAGGTTCTGATTAGGGTTCGCAATTGCCATTGTAAGGCCTTCGCCAATCGCCATACTAAGGAACGCCGCATTAATATAACCACGCTCAGGAAGTCCGAAGCTTATATTGGAAAGACCACATGTTGTCGCATAACCATTCTGCTTACAGTATCTGATAGTCTCCAGGGTCTCAACGCCGCCGTTCTTATTCGCACCAACCGTCGCAACCAGGCCATCAACAATGATATCCTCCTTGGTAAAGCCCATATCAAGAGCAGCCCCGCTTACCGTATTAATAATCTCAATCTTCTCATTAAGATCCTTAGGAAGTCCCTCATCAGACAGCGGAAGCAGTATGAATGCTGCACCATACTTCTTAGCTATTGGTAAAAGTGACTCGAACTTCTCTTTCTCATAAGATATGGAGTTAATGAGGGCTCGGCCTGGATATCTCCTTAAGGCAGCCTCAATAATATCAACATGTGATGAATCGATTGATATAGGAAGGTTGGTAACTGTCTGAAGCTCTTCCAGTACACGAAGCATCATGGCCTTCTCATCAATATTACCCATTCCAAGATTAACATCTAATATCTTGGCACCATTAGCTTCCTGTTCTTCAGCAAATACTGCAATTCTGTCCGTAATACCTTCTCTAAGCTCAGCCTGGAGCTGCTTCTTGCCAGTAGGATTAATTCTCTCACCAACCACGAAGAAGGCATCATCCAGAGTAAAGGAAAGTGTCTGTCTCTCACTTGTCAGATAATGAAGATGCTCTCTGTTATCTGCAGGTCTGTCTCCTGGCTCATAGCCCATCTTAACTGTTTCAGCAATATATGATGGCTCAGTACCACAACAGCCACCAATAATAGTTGCACCTGCATCTATTAAGAGCTTAATCTCCTTAGCAAAGTTCTCTGCTGTATTGTCATAGACAGTCTTGCCCTCAGCATCAAGTGAAGGGATTCCGGCATTAGGCTTGGCAATAATTGGAGTCTTGCACACTTTTGCCATTTGCTCAATAACAACTGCCATATCCTTAGGACCGGTTGAACAGTTGGCACCGATTGCATCAACACCAAGACTCGATAATACAACCGCAGCGGTTGTTGGATCTGTACCATACAAAGTACGTCCATCCTCATTAAATGTAAGCGTCGTCATGACAGGCAGCTCACAGGTCTCCTTGGCCGCTATCACTGCCGCCCTTGTCTCCTGAAGGCTCATCATTGTCTCAATTACAATAAGGTCAGCCCCTGCATCAGCACAGATCTTAAGCTGTTCCTTATAGATATCTATAAGCTCCTCGAATTCCATAGGTCCCATTGGCTTAAGCTGGATACCAGTCATACTAATATCCGCAGCAACTAACACCTTATGATCAGCCCTTGCAGCTACTCTCTTAGACATCTCAATGAGAGTTCTGTTAATATAATCAATTTTGTCGTATAATCCGTATTCTTCTAACTTAATCTTA
Source organism: Lachnospiraceae bacterium (assembly GCA_045615825.1). GTDB lineage: Bacteria > Bacillota > Clostridia > Lachnospirales > Lachnospiraceae > Colinaster. Next base: position 1,059 of record JAZLFL010000104.1, on the reverse strand, counting down.
TTAGCAGTAAAGGTAGGCGCATATATAATATCCGAACCAGCTGCAGTGAATTCATCCTGAAGTCCCTCTATAATGTCCTGGTGCTCGCACATCCAGTATTCAGGACATACTCCCTGTGGAAGTCCACGCTTCTGCAGATTGGAGCCTGTCGCTCCATCAAGATATGTAATACCTTTATTTAAAAAATCTCTGAATTCCTGTTTAGTCATTTTAGCCTCCACATACATTCGATATTATATCATTATAATTGAATAAAAACGAGGGATATGGTACATTCTTCCTTAGGGATTATACATTCCTGCTTATAATATTCTTATGAATACAGGTGAAATAATGAGAAAGATTAAGACTGTTCTTATCATCACTGGTATGCTTGCCTTAGTAATGCTGTCAGGATGTGGTAAGAAGGATAAAGACTTACAGAAATATTATGACAATATGAATAAGTTCACGAATGAACTTACCAAGCTGTCGGATAAGCTTAATAATATTGATACAACCGACAGTAAGAATGCCAAGACTCTGCTTAAGACTCTTGATTCAATGGAGCTTCAGTTCAGACATCTGTCAGAATATGATGTACCTGAGCAGTTCGCAAGTAATGAAGAGCTGGCGGATGAAGCATATTCATATATGCAGGAAGCTGTAAGCATGTATCATACCTACTACGATGACCCTGAGACTGATATTAATACTGCTGATGCCGCTTATGAGAATTACAAGCGTGCAATGAAGCGTGTTGAATATATCTCGATCATCCTCCAGGGTGAGCTGCCAGAGGGCGATAACATCGAGGTAACCGAACAGGAGACAACAGACTTCACTCCCGTTTCGGATGACAGTCAGTCTACGGATGAAGAGATTTTGGAAGAATTTGAAGAATAAAAATAAGCTACCAGCGTGATTGTTGGTAGCTTTTCTTATAATTCCTATATTCTAATCCAGATCTTCTATGCATAGCCTAATATCTGCATTATCCCCTGATGCATCCTTGAAGACCTTAATTATCTTCATTCCGTAATCGCCCATATCATATAACGCATCAATACCAGTAAGTAT
>JAZLFL010000103.1:0-6582 GCA_045615825.1 Lachnospiraceae bacterium | reverse complement strand
TGGAGAAGTGATGGTGAGTGGCCATACAATAACAGATATATAAGCTGGTGGGATTTCGACACCCTGCCTAAGCTTAACTATACAACTGACGAGCTTAAGAACAGGATTCTGGATATCGGCGCCAAGTGGGTGTCAGCGCCTTATAATGCCGCTGGCTGGAGACTGGATGTGGCAGCAGATCTTGGTCCTAACGAGCATGCAGCGCATCTGTTCTGGGCAGATTTCCGTATGAGGGTTAAAGACGCCAACCCTGAGGCCATCATCTTAGGTGAACATTATGGAGATCCATCCAGCTGGTTATCCGGCAACCAGTGGGATACAGTCATGAACTATGATGCATTCATGGAGCCAGTCACATGGTTTTTAACAGGAATGGATAAGCATAGTGATGAGAAGAAGCCGGAGTATATTAATGATCAGACTTACTTCTGGAATACTATGAGAGCATGCATGGCGAGATTCTCTAATGCATCACTGCAGACAGCCATGAACGAGCTTAGTAACCATGACCATTCGAGATTCCTCACAAGGACAAATGGTAAGGTTGGCAGAGTCGACAGGCTTGGAGTTAAGGCAGCAGACACGGGAGTTAAGAAGTACCTCTACCGTGAAGCAGTTGCCATGCAGATGACATGGCCGGGTGCTCCAACTCTGTATTATGGAGACGAGGCAGGACTTACAGGATTCACAGATCCTGATAACAGAAGACCTTATCCATGGGGCAGGGAAGATGAGGAGATGCTTGCCTTCCATAAGGATGCCATCAGCATGCACAAGTCATCAGAAGCACTTAAGACGGGCTCACTGATCCCACTTCCATCGCCAACAGGTGTAATCGCCTATGGCCGTGTGAAGGGAGACGAGGGAGTAGTAACAATTGTTAATAACAACAGTATTACTACAGAGCTTAAGCTCTCTACATGGATGCTTGGCCTTGGTAAGAATCTTAAGTTTAACACAGTTCTTAAGACTAACAGGGACGGATATGTCACCACAGAGAGACGTGCTCATAAGGATAAGAGTGGAGTACTTAAGATTACTATGAAGCCTAACGAGGCCATAGTAATACAGAGACAGGACAGGAAGAAGCGTAATGCCTAATTGGTATGAGATAGAAGATGAGGCAGTAAGGCAGGCGGAATACGATAAGAGGTTAGCCCGGATGCGACGGGAGAAGCTCCTTCAGAAGAGAAAAAGAGCAATGATTATCCGTCTTATCAAGCTTGCAGTAATTGTAATCATCGCACTGATTCTTATATTTGTAATAGTTCATTCAGTTAAAAAGCACAAAGCTAATAAAGCTGAAAAAGAGGCTGCGATTACAGAAGCAGTTATAGAGCCAATCACAGAACCACTCGTGCTTAACGCACCTGCGGAGGAAGAGGAGAGGGATCCTGACGATATCGATCCTTCGGCGCAGATAAGCAGTGGTAAGTATACATATACTGAAGCTGATAATATGGCCTTCATGCAGAGTGATAATATGCAGAGTATCAATGCCATACTGGTTAATCTTGATACTAATATGATTGAAGGTCAGGTGGATTATAAGGCCAGAATAGTTCCGGCTTCCATGACTAAGGTTATGACGGTATTAGTTGCCGCCGAGCACATAGACAGCATTAAGGATGAGGTAGAGATTACCATAGAAGCAACGGATTTCTCCTTTAAGAATGACTGTAGCAGTGTGGGATTCGCCGTAGGCGAGAAGGTAACAATTGAAGATCTGTTCTATGGAACGATTCTTTCATCCGGTGGTGATGCTGCAGCCCAGCTTGCCATGTATGTTGCAGGTACCCAGGAGGAGTTCGTTGACCTCATGAATGAGAAGTGTAAGGAACTCGGAATTGATGGGACTACTCATTTCACCAATACGGTTGGAATATACAACGACAATCATTATTCGACATGTTATGATATGGCCGTAATAATGAATGCAGCAATAGAGAATGATTTCTTAAAGACTGTTATGTCTGCCAAGAAATATACAACATCTTCAACTACAGAACATCCGGAGGGTATACAGATATCCAACTGGTTCTTAAGGAGAATAGAAGATAAGGACTGTGGTGGCGAAGTATTATGTGCTAAAACAGGATTTGTGGTGCAGTCAGGCAACTGTGCTGTAAGCTATGGAACCTCAGTCAGCGGTACACCATATATAGCTGTTACTGCCAACGCACACAGCGGCTGGAGATGCATATATGACCATGTAGACATCTACAAAAACTTCGCAAAGTAGATTTATTTGTGCAAAATACACAAATTGAAGCATTCGTTTTTGTTATTTTTGTTGAACTATTGTATTGTTTGGGGAATACTAATCGAGTATTATACTACTTGTAACCCCCCAATACATTTTGTAGTTTTTTGCTATACCCCATAAGAAAGAAATACCTTCCTTAATAGTCAGACCCCTGGCTATTAACCCCAATCGGGGGTATTTCCTTCTTAACCCAACAACAACAGCGAATGCACTTAGTTGCAGGCGCTTTTTTTTATTGCAAAAATGTTTTTATATGTTTTCTATGAGGTTGATAGGAACATGAGATTATATATAAGCAGAATTACAATCCTATTACTTGCGGTAATTACTTTGGCACTCACGGGTTGTTCGCTTAAGCCGGATGAGGCTGATGAGAAGTCAGAGGGAGTAATGACATATGCGGAGTACTGCGCTGCACCCTTTGATTCGGAGGTTGTAGTGGAGACTTATGTTCAGGCTACAGAGGCCTGGATGGATAATAATATAAGAGTATATACTGAAGATCACGATGGGGCGTACTATATCTATTCCCTTAACTGTACTAAGCAGGAAGCTAACAAATTAACTCCTGGTACCAAGATCAAGGTAACAGGACGCAAGACAGTATGGGCTAAGCAGATAGAGATAGTTGACGCCACTTTTACCATAGAAGATGGTAAGTATATTGCTGAAGCCGAGGATGTCTCATCAGTACTTGGCTCGGACGAATTAATCAATGCACAGAATAAGAAGGCAGCCGTTAAGGGAGTCGTGATTGTAGACTCAGGTGACGGATTAGCATATACTTATGGAGAAGATAACAGTGGTGTATTAGGTGATGACCTGTATTTCAAGGGTGAGCTTAATGACGATATCTTCTTATTTAAGGTAGAATCCAATATGTATGGCACCGACACTGATGTATATAAGGCAGTGGAGGCGTTAAAGGTTGGTGACAGGGTTGATATGGAGGTGTTCCTCTGCTGGAACGAGAATATACTTCCATTTGTAACTGCTATCACTGTTAGTGAATAGGTGAGAAAATGTTAGGATTTAAGAATTCAAAATCAGGTATGAGAATTATTATTGTCGGCTGCGGCAAGGTAGGCTCTACCCTGGTTGAACAGTTAACCAAGGAAGATCATAACGTAACAATTATCGATAAGGATGCTTCCAAGATCCAGGCAATTACCAATATGTATGACGCAATGGGCGTTACTGGTAATGGTGCCAGCTATAGCGTGCAGATGGAAGCCAATGTGGATAGCGCGGATCTCTTCATCGCAGTTACAGATTCTGATGAGCTTAATCTGTTATGCTGTACTGTTGCCAAGCGTGCCGGTAACTGTGTTACAGTCGCAAGAGTCCGTACTCCTGAATATAGTAAGGAGGCAGCATTCCTTAAGGAGAAGCTTGGTCTTGAGATGATTATTAATCCTGAGTTCGAGACAGCCCAGGTTATGTCAAGAATTCTTACACTTCCAATGGCTGAGGATATCAGTACTTTCGCTCATGGATATGTAGATATGGTTAAGTTCCGTCTTCCAGAAGGCAACGAGCTTGATGGCAAGAGAATCATGGACTTAAGCAAGGACCTTACTAATAACATTGTCATCTGTGGAATTGAGCGAAATGGTGAGGTATATATTCCTTCAGGTCAGTTCATTCTAAGGGGTGGCGACTATATCAGCTTCGTTGCAGGCAGAAGCAACCTTCGTAAATTCATCCGTGCCATTGGCCTTAAGACTGGTCAGGTACAGAATGCGATTATCGTTGGTGGCGGTAAGGCAAGCTACTATGTTGGACGTTCTCTTATTAAGCAGGGTATTAAGGTCAAAATCATTGAGATTAATCATGCAAAGTGCGAGGAACTGAGTATCCTGTTACCTGAGGCTATCATTATTAATGATGATGGTACTAATGAAGAGGTACTTAAGGAGGCTGGAATTGCTGAGTGTGAAGCGTTCATTCCTATGACAGGAATTGATGAGGAGAATATATTACTTAGTCTTCATGCCAAGCAGGTATCAGATGCCAAGGTTATTACAAGGGTTACACGTAATAACTTCTCCGGCGTTGTTGGCAACATGGATTTAGGTTCTGTTATTTATCCTAAATACATTACATCTGAGGCAATTGTGGCTTATGTACGTGCCAAGTCTAATTCGCTTGACAGTAATATTGAGACACTTAACTATATGTTTGATTCTAAGGCTGAGGCCATTGAGTTCAGGGTTGCTAATGAATCAGCTGTAACAGGCAAGTCATTAGCTGAGCTTAAGCTTAAGAGTAATCTGCTCATAGCATTCATCATGCGTAAGGGTAAGATTATATTCCCAACTGGTGCGGATATGATCCTTCCAGGTGACTCAGTAATGATCGTTACAACTAATACCGGATTCCGTGATATTCAGGATATTCTGGCTTAAATGGAGAGATTATGAACACTTCTATGATTAGAATCATAATTGGTCACGTAATGAAGATTGAGGCAATACTGCTTTTGCTTCCTTGCATCGTGGCTGTTATATATGGAGAGGATCAGGGATTGGTATATCTGGCCGTGGCAGCAGTTTCTGCTGTTATCGGTTCGCTTCTTACTATTAAGAAGCCTGTGGATAAGACCCTGTATCTTAAGGAGGGCTGCGTTGCAACGAGCTTAAGCTGGATTGTATTATCCTTAATCGGTGCGCTTCCTTTCTATATTACTGGTGAGATCCCTTCCTTTACCGATGCTCTCTTTGAGACCATTTCAGGTTTCACCACAACAGGTTCAAGTATCCTTAATGATATCGAGGCCTTAACTCATACAGCGCTTTTATGGAGAAGCTTCACTCACTGGATTGGTGGTATGGGAGTATTAGTATTCCTTTTATCAGTTGTATCCCTTAGTGGTGGTTCGACCATCAATCTTATGAAGGCAGAGTCTCCGGGACCATCTGTCAGCAAGATGGCTCCTAAGATGAAGGCAACAGCCAGCATGCTCTATTACATATATGCTGCCCTTACCGTAATCGAGGCAATTTTCCTCTTAGCAGGAGGATGTCCGCTCTTCGATTCCATTACCCTTGCCTTCGGAACAGCCGGCACGGGTGGTTTCGCTATTAAGGGCGATTCAGTTGCAGGATATTCGCCATATATTCAGTGGGTTATCACCATCTTCATGATAATGTTCGGTATTAACTTCACTGCGTACTTCTATATTATTATGCGTAAGGCCAAGGATGCCTTCGCAATGGAAGAGGTTAGATGGTATCTCGCAATTATCGGTGGTTCCATCGTGCTTATCTTCATCAATATCAGGAATCTTTACGATACAGCTGGTGAGGCAGTGAGACATGCTTCCTTCCAGGTTGCGTCGATAATTACGACAACGGGTTTTGCCACGGCAGATTTCGACCAGTGGAATACGACCTGTAAGATGATATTCATAACGCTTATGTTCGTTGGTGCCTGTGCCGGAAGTACCGGTGGTGGTATGAAGGTCAGCCGAATGATTCTTGCCAGCAAGACTATTGGCAAGGAGGTCGGAGGATACCTTAATCCTAAGAGTGTTAAGAAGATTCTCTTCGAGGGCAAGCCTGTAGACCATGAGATGTTAAGATCGGTCAATGTATATTTCATGACATACATCATGCTCTTTGTTGCATCGCTTTTCCTTGTTACATTCCAGGGTAAAGATTATGCGACTTCATTCTCGGCAGTTGCTACATGCTTCAATAATATCGGACCTGGTCTTAATGAGATTGGACCAGCTGGTAACTTCAGCAGTATGTCGGTATTCTCCAAGTATGTACTTATGTTTGACATGCTCGCGGGACGACTTGAGCTGTTCCCACTTATTATTCTCTTCCATCCAACTCTCTGGATTGATGTTGTAAGACAGAAGAGAAATGTATACAGAAAGAAGCAGATGAATAATTAGAGGTTAAGATGATTGAGATTATTAAAGCGGTATTATTCGGAATAGTACAGGGTGTTACTGAGTGGCTCCCAATCAGCAGTACCGGGCATATGATCCTGTTAGATGAGTTTATTAAGCTTGATGTATCTGACAGCTTCTATAGTGTGTTCGAGGTTGTTATTCAGTTGGGTTCAATACTTGCGGTAGTGCTTCTGTTCTGGAATAAGATCTGGCCATTTGGTAAGAAGGATAATAAGGCTCCATTATCCAAGGATGGAATAGGTGCATATATTAAGACGGATATATTCGTTCTTTGGTTCCATATCCTTGTATCGTGTGTGCCGGCAGCAGTTGTAGGACTTCTGTTTGATGAGGTATTCGAGAGATACTTCTATAATTACTGGACTGTTGCTATTATGCTCATCTTAGTTGG
>JAZLFL010000102.1:0-2916 GCA_045615825.1 Lachnospiraceae bacterium | reverse complement strand
GGTGGAACAACAGGAACAACCAAGGGTATTGTCCTTACCAATGGTAACTTCAACTCCCTTGCAGAGCAGATTGTTGCTACCAATCCTATGTACAGAGTTGGAGATAAGATGTTAGCAGCCATGCCTCTGTTCCATGGATTTGGTCTTGGTGTATGCGTGCATTCAATGCTTGCTAATGGCGGAAGATGTATTCTTATTCCTAGATTCACAGCAGCAAGCTATGCTAAGCAGATAGTTAAGAATCGTTGTAACTTTATTGCAGGTGTACCAACTCTTTATGAGGCACTGCTCAGACTTCCAAGTATGGAGGGTGCTGACCTATCATGCCTTAAGGGTGTATTCTCCGGTGGAGATTCATTATCTGTTGAGCTTAAGAAGAAGTTCGATAAGTTCTTATATGATCATAAGGCAGTTATTCAGGTCCGTGAGGGATATGGTACAACAGAGACTGTTACAGCCTGCTGTTTGACACCTCCTCATATGTTCAAGGAGGGAAGTATCGGTCTTCCATTCCCTGACACATATATTAAGATTGTTGAGCCAGGAACAGAGAATGAGGTTCCATTCGGCACAGAGGGTGAGATCCTCCTTGCAGGTCCTACAGTAATGTATGAGTACTTTAAGCATCCAGATGAGTCAGCAGAGACATTAAGAACACATGCAGACAGACTTACATGGGTATATACAGGAGACCTTGGTCTCATGGATGAGGAAGGATTTATCTTCTTCAAGGGACGTGCCAAGAGAATGATTATCTCTTCTGGTTATAATATTTATCCAGCACAGCTCGAGAATATTATTGATGCGCATGAAGCTGTTCAGATGAGCTGCTGCATCGGCGTACCTGATTCTTATAAGATGGAGAAGGTTAAGGCATTCGTAATGCTTAAGCCAGGATATACTCCTGACGATAAGACTAAGGAAGATATTTTAGCTTACTGCAGGAAGAACATTGCCAAGTATGCTATGCCATACGATATTGAATTCAGAGAAGAATTACCTAAGACACTTGTTGGAAAGGTTGCATGGAGAGTTCTTGCAGAAGAAGAGCTTGCTAAGATTAAGGCAGAAAGCGAAGAATAAATGAGGGAATGCCCCTGTGTTTATATTAAGCACAGGGGCATTTTGGAGATACTATGGAATTCAGATTACACTCAGAATACAAGCCAACAGGAGATCAGCCACAGGCAATAGAGGCGTTAGTAGACGGCTTTAAGGAAGGCAATCAGGCACAGACGCTGCTCGGTGTTACTGGCTCTGGTAAGACCTTTACCATGGCTAATGTAATAGCAGCACTTAATAAGCCAACTCTTATTATCTCGCATAATAAGACCTTAGCCGGCCAGTTATATAGCGAGATGAAGGAATTCTTCCCGGAGAATGCAGTAGAGTATTTTGTGTCCTATTACGATTATTATCAGCCGGAAGCGTATGTTCCATCATCGGATACATATATTGCCAAGGACTCATCCATCAATGATGAGATAGACAAGTTAAGATTATCAGCGACAGCTTCTCTTTCCGAGAGACGTGATGTAATAGTAGTATCCTCTGTCAGCTGTATATATGGTCTTGGAAGTCCGGATGATTATAAGGAACTGATTGTGTCCCTGCGTCCAGGGCAGCAGAAGGACAGAGATGATGTAATACGAGAACTTATTGCGATAAGATATGACCGTAATGAGAACGATATAGAGCGAGCAACCTTCAGGGTAAGGGGGGATACTATCGAGATATATCCAGCCCAGGGTGGAGATTATCTAATCAGAGTCGAGTTCTTTGGGGATGAGATTGACCGAATCTCTGAGGTGGATCCAATCACAGGCAAGATGCATAGTACACTTCAGTTCGCAGCAATTTTCCCGGCATCACATTATGTAGTTGCTCAGGATAAGATTAATGCTGCCTGCGACAGGATTGAGGCTGAGCTCGTAGAACGTGTTAAGTTCTTCAAGAGTAATGATAAGTTAATTGAGGCGCAGAGAATCGCTGAGAGAACGAACTTCGATCTGGAGATGCTTCGCGAGACCGGATTCTGCTCAGGAATTGAGAATTACTCAGCTCCCATGGGAGGCAGGAAGCCCGGCGAGAGACCAATGTGTCTGTTAGACTACTTTGACGACTTCCTCCTAATTATAGATGAGAGCCATATAAGCATCCCTCAGATTGGTGGAATGTATGCGGGTGACAGATCACGTAAGACAACGCTTGTGGACTATGGCTTCAGACTCCCGTCAGCTCTCGACAACAGACCTCTTAGCTTTACAGAATTCGAGGATCAGCTGGACCAGATATTATTTGTATCAGCTACTCCAGGTGATTACGAGGCAGAGCATGAGCTGCTACGTACAGAGCAGATTATCAGACCTACAGGACTCCTTGATCCGGAGATAAGTGTGCGTCCGACGGAGGGTCAGATTGATGATCTGATATCGGAGATTCGTAAGGAGACCGACAGGAAGAATAAGGTTCTAATCACCACACTTACCAAGCATATGGCGGAGGATCTTACCAAGTATCTTAAGGATGTAGGTATCAGGGTAAGATATCTTCATGCAGATATTGATACACTGGAGCGTGCCCAGATTATCAGGGATATGAGACTTGATGTCTTCGATGTATTAGTTGGTATTAACCTCTTAAGAGAAGGTCTTGATATACCGGAGATTAGTCTTGTTGCAATCCTTGACGCGGATAAGGAAGGATTCTTAAGGTCGGGAACATCGCTTGTTCAGACTATTGGCCGTGCTGCCCGTAACAGTGAAGGTCATGTAATAATGTACGCTGATAATATGACGGATTCCATGAAATACGCCATAAGCGAGACCAACAGAAGACGTGAGATTCAGCGGGCGTATAATGAGGAACATGGAATTACACCAACCACAATCAAGAAGGCTGTAAGGGAATTAATCA
>JAZLFL010000101.1:0-3877 GCA_045615825.1 Lachnospiraceae bacterium | reverse complement strand
GTGCTGAATTATTCGACTGATTTTATACTACGGGTATAATAGACAACTAAAGATTTTGGTGCTATTATTCGATACAGATAAAAGATAAGCGGAGCAAAAAGCGCTCCCGGAAAGGAAAAGACATGACAACAATGAATCGTTATTACAGCTTAAATAGTGAACGTCATTCATCAGCACTTCTTGGAAAGTATTCCGAGTGGCGCTTAGATTGCATGCGCTCATTTAAGGTTAAGCAGAAACGATTTAATTGTGTTGATAGATGTTCTACAGGTCCAGGCTTGTAAAGGAGCAGAATAGATAAACATGTTTTAGCGTACCGCTTACCTTGAATGAATGGGTGAGCGGTATTTTTTTGTGCAGAGTTGGCTCAACTGGTACAGCACCGGACTTGAAATCCGGCATCCCGAAAGGGTATCAGGGTTCGAATCCCTGGCTCTGCGTTATAGATCAGTAGTGTAATTGGCAGCACGACAGTCTCCAAAACTGTTTGTCCGGGTTCAAGTCCTGGCTGGTCTGCTAAGCACCTATGGCGGAATTGGAAGACGCATCGGATTTAAGCTCCGATGTCAGCAATGACGTGAGAGTTCAAATCTCTCTAGGTGTACTGTCCAATGTATATTTTTGAAAGGAAAAATAATGGAAGCAATAGAGATTAAAGGAAAAGTAAATACAGCCATCTGTTATGCAAAGGTAGTAGAGGATGAGGCTATAGAGCAGGTAAGACGTATGTGCGATTATGCCATGACAGAAGGGTCAAGAATCAGAATAATGCCAGACGTTCATGCCGGTAAAGGATGCACCATTGGAACCACAATGACAATTACTGATAAGGCAGTTCCAAATGTGGTGGGCGTTGATATCGGATGTGGAATGTACACAGTAAACCTTGGAAAGATTGATATTGATTTTGAAAAGGTAGATGAAGCAGCACATTTTATTCCATCAGGAATGAATGTGTGGGACGGTCGCCAGGAGCGTTTTGATTTAACTGTGCTTAGGTGCTTTAGAGATTTGAAGGATTCAAAAAGGCTAGAGAGATCGCTTGGAACCCTTGGAGGCGGAAATCATTTTATAGAAATAGATGAAGCCCAGGATGGAACCAAATATTTAATTATTCATTCGGGATCTCGAAATCTTGGTAAGCAAGTAGCTGAAATTTATCAGAAGCAGGCAATTATTCATAACAGATATCAGGGTGATTATTTTGCAGAGCGAGATGAGATTATCAGAACCTACAAGGAGAAGGGACGCAAGAGTGAAATACAAGAGGCGTTGAAGAAGCTCTATTGGCAGGTATATGAGAGTCCAACAAGTATGCCAGAAGATCTTTGTTATCTTGAGGGAGAGCAATTAGCCAATTATCTTCATGACGTAGAAATATGTCAGGCATTTGCACGCAGAAGCCGTGAGAAGATGGCAGAAATTATACTGGAAAGAACAGGAATGACTTCATATGAGGCATTCCACACCATTCATAACTATATTGATACAGATGAAATGATTTTAAGAAAGGGCGCAATAGCAGCCCATAGTGGAGAAAAAGTGCTGATTCCAATAAATATGAGGGATGGTAGTGTTCTTGCAGTCGGCAAAGGAAATCCAGAATGGAATTACTCTGCACCACATGGAGCCGGACGAATTATGTCCAGATCCAAAGCTTTCAAGGAATTATCCCTTGAGGAGTATAAGAAGACAATGGAGGGAGTTTACACAACCTCAGTTAATGAAAATACATTGGACGAGGCACCAATGGCTTACAAGTCTCTTGAGGACATCATTGATGTAATCAGAGAGTCTGTGGATGTCATTGATGTAATGAAACCTATTTACAATTTTAAGGCATCAGAGTAGGAGGAGTTCTCCTGCTCTACGCCGGAACAGGAGGACAAAATGTTTAACATGCCTACCATCGATATGGTAGCTACAGGTAAGAATATAGCAAAATTAAGAAAGCAGGCAGGACTTACTGTAAAGGATTTGCAGGATGTATTCGGCTTTGCAACACCACAGGCTATATACAAATGGCAGCATGGAGCTGCAATGCCAACAATAGACAATTTGGTTGTTTTGGCTGCAGTTCTAGGCGTGACACTTGATGAGATTATAGTTATCGATGCAGCTCTTAATGCTCAGATTAGCGCATGAAGAGAACATAAAATTGTATAGCGGAGTCTGTGAAATGGCTCTGCATTTGGTCCCCTAGTCTAATGGTTAGGACACTGGCCTTTCACGCCAGAGATACCGGGTTCGAGTCCCGTGGGGATCATTATGGCCCATTCGTCTAATGGTTTAGGATAGCAGCCTCTCAAGCTGCAGATGTTGAGTTCGAATCTCACATGGGTCACTGTGGCTATAGGATAGCGGTTAGTCCGTCAGATTGTGGATCTGAACACCTGGGTTCGACTCCCAGTAGTCACATATGGGCAGGTCGCATAGTGGCAATTGCAGCGGACTGTAAATCCGCCGACTTCGGTCTACGTTGGTTCGAGTCCAACCCTGCCCATTTTTGTTTGCGTGTCCGAGATGGCTTAAGGTCCCTTCCTGCTAAGAAGGGGTGCGGCACAACTGCACCGAAGGTTCGAATCCTTCCGCAAACGTTATGTTTCCATAGTTTAATGGATAGAATACTCGGCTACGAACCGAGTTTGTGAAATATCATGAGGTGTTCGTTCGATGCATAAGTAGGCATTTTTAACGGACACCTCTATTTTTATACTCTTATCATAAGATAAATCAACGAAGTATGAGAGAGGTGCTGATATGAGAGACTTAAATCCTAATAATTATTACGCGGCAGAGAGTTATATGCCACAGCAGGTTTTAGAGAGTATGGCATTAACGGAATCAACATCTAATCCGGGTACTTTTTTCAGTAGATATGATTTGGCGGTTGAAAGAGCTGCTATCTTAATGCAGATACCTGGAGCGAAAATTAGTGGTAAGCCGGCAGAAGAATATGTCCGAATGCTTATGGATGAAAGAGACAGCAGAACAATAGCGTTTATTATTAGATGCAGTAATGCTCATAAATTTCAAAAGCTAATTGATTATGTGGAAGAGGAGTCACCAAACTGGAGTGACTCGGTTGATCAATATTATAGAGAACAATATGAACAGTGGATTTTATATCGTTAGGAGGTAACGAACATGGAGAAAATTTATTTTACAATCGCAGGAACTAATCACCATCATGGTCAGGAGTTTATTGAACCTAATATGAAGGTTAAGCTTGTTAAGGACCCTGATAATGAAGTAGATTCAGAGGCTATCAAAGTTGAGATGCCAGGTATCGGACTTATAGGTTATGTAGCTAATAGTCCTTACACAGTAATTGGTGAAAGCTATAGTGCAGGCAGACTTTACGACAAGATAGATGAAGAGGCTGTAGGAACGGTTATGTATGTTTTGCCGAAAGGTGTGCTTTGCTCGATGGATGTTGAAGAGTAAAATCGCGTGGATTATTGAATGAATATAGGAGATTTTTGATGGATAACAATTTTGAATCAATAATGAAAACAATTACATCAGGTCTTACAGGAGATCCGAAGCAGGATATAGAGTATCTTCAGTCGCAGGCGGAAAAGAATAAGGATCACGAATTCGGGAAAGAAATAGCCAGGGCATGTGGCAGACTTATGTTTGAACTGATTCCTGATGATAAGAAGGAAGAGCTTAATAAAGCTATTGGTAAGGATATGCTTGGCTATGAGGCTACACTTGATGAAGTCAGATTTAAAATATACCAGAAAGACCATGCAGGAGCATTAAAAATTATGGAAGCTCTAGTGAAAAAATACGAAGGGCTTAATATGTTTGCTGATGATGCAGTCAGCGAGTATCACAACTTCAAGGAGTTCATGGAGGAAATTCTATACAG